>NZ_VWWC01000071.1:0-34127 GCF_011753175.1 Burkholderia sp. Cy-637
CTCGCGCGGCACGCCGGCCGCCAGCGGCGCCTCCACGAGGTTGTCGAGCACGTTCAGGTGCGCAAACAGGTGGAAGCCCTGGAACACCATGCCGACGCTGCCGCGCCGGCGCAGGATCTCGCCCTCCCGCAGCTCGCGCAGCGTGTCGCCGTCGCGGCGATAGCCGACCAGCTCGCCGTCGATCTCGATGAAGCCGTCGTCGAGGCGCTCGAAGTGGTTGATCGAGCGCAGCAGCGTGGACTTGCCCGAGCCCGACTGGCCGAGGATCACCGTCACGCTGCCCGGCGCCACGCTCAGCGAGAGGCGATCGAGCACGGTGTTGGCGCCGTAGCGCTTGGACACCTGGTGGATGCGCACCGCGCCGCCCGCGCGGCGTTCGGCCCAGCTGGCGACCGACGCGGCATCGACATCGGCTTGCTCCGTGGCGATGTCGCGCGCACGGCCGGCCCGGCGCGCGCCGGCAAGCAGCCCCCGCAGCACGGCCGCGAGCCGCGAGGGCGCCGCGCCCTCGCGCGTTGCGCCGCGCGAGAAATGCCGCTCCACCAGCCCCTGCAGGGCCGACAAGCCGGTGAGGATCACCAGGTACCAGACGGTGGCCACCATCAGCAGCGGAATCACCTCCAGGTTGCGGTGGTAGATGATCTGCACGGTATAGAACAGGTCCGGCATGGCGAGGATGTAGACCACCGAGGTGCTCTTGGCCAGGCCGACCAGGTCGTTGAAGGCCGCGGGCAGGATGCTGCGCATCGCCTGGGGCAGGATGATGCGGCGGATCTGCCGGCCGCGCGGCAGGCCCAGCGCGGCGGCGGCCTCGCGCTGGCCGTGGTCGACCGACAGCAGCCCGCCGCGGATCGCCTCGGCCGAGAACGCGGCCTGGCTCAGCGTGAGGCCGATCGCGGCCGCCATGAAGGGCGTGACGAGCCCGGTGGTGGGCGCATCGAGCAGCACATGCCCGGTGAAGGGCACGGCGATATGCACCGTCTCGTAGAGATAGCCGAGGTTGTTCAGCAGGAGCAGCAGCACGATCAGCGGGATCGAGCGGAACAGCCAGATGTAGCCCCAGGCCAGCGCACGCAGCAGCGGCGAGACCGACAGGCGCGCCAGCGCCACCGGCAGCGCCAGCGCGAAGCCGGCCGTGCCGCCCACCAGGGTCAGCACCAGGGTCTTGGCGAGGCCGTCGAGCACCGGCGCCGCGAAGAACCACTGCGCGAACACGCCCCATTCCCAGCGCGGATTGCCGAGCACCGAGTCGAGCACCAGCGCGAGCAGCGTGAACGCCAGCACGCTGCCGGCGATGCGCCCCAGGCGCCGGTTCGGCACGATGCGCAGGTGCCGGTAGTCGTCGGGCGCGCCCGCCTCGCCGAGGGTGCCCGCGCCGAGCGGGAGGGCCGCGATGTTCCGGGAGCTGTCGTTCATGATCTGGACTCCTTCGGGCTCAGGCGGCGGCGTGTTCGGCGGCCTGGCGGGCGTGCCGGCTCTCGCGGCGCGGCAGGCCGATATGGTCGCGCAAGGTCTGCCCGGTCAGCTCGCGCTGGTAGCGCCCGCGCGCTTCCAGCGCCGGAATCACGTGGCGCACGAAGTCGTCGAAGCCTTCGGCCTGCACCGGGAAGCCGAGGATGAAGCCATCGGCCGCGCCGGCGTCGAACCAGCGTATCAGCTCCTCGGCGATGCTCTCGCCGGTGCCGATGAACTGCGCCTTGGGCGTGGTCACGTCGAGCGCCACCTGGCGCAGCGTCGCGCCGCTGGCCCTGGCCTCGGCCTTGATGCGGTCGGTGGTGGAGCGGAAGCTGTTGCGGCCGATCTCGCCGAGCTCGGGGAACGGCGCGTCGAGCGGGTACTGGCGGAAATCGTGATGGTCGAAGAAGCGGCCCAGGTAGGCCAGCGCCTCGTCGATGCCGACCAGCTCGCGGATCGCGCGATGCTTGGCCTCGGCCTCCTCGCGGGTGGCGCCGACGATCGGCCCGATGCCCGGGTAGAGCTTCACGTCGCCGGCCGCGCGGCCGTGCCGGACGGCGCTGGCGCGCACGCGCTCGGCGAATTCGCGGGTTTCCTCCAGCGAGGGCGAATGCGTGAACACCGCGTCGGCGTACTTGCCGGCCAGGTCGATGCCGGCATCCGACGAGCCGGCCTGGAAAATCACCGGCTGCCCTTGCGGCGAGCGCTGGATGTTCAGCGGCCCCGCCACCTCGAAGAAGCGCCCCTTGTGGTCGAGCGTGTGCAGCTTGTCGCGATCGAAGAAGCGGCCGCTGGCGCGCTCGCGCACGAAGGCATCGTCGTCCCAGCTGTCCCACAGGCCCTGCACCACCTCCAGGTACTCGTCGGCGATCTCGTAGCGCAGCGCGTGATCGGGATGCTGGCCGCCGTAGTTCTTCGCCGAGCCTTCCAGCGGCGAGGTCACCACGTTCCAGCCGGCGCGCCCGCCGCTCAGCAGGTCGAGCGACGCGAACTGCCGCGCCACCGTGAACGGGTGGCTGTACGAGGTCGACAGCGTGCCGGCCAGGCCCAGTTTGGTGGTCGCCACGGCCAGCGCGGACAGCACCGAGATCGGCTCGAAGCGGTTCAGGAAGTGCGGGATCGAGCGCTCGTTGATATAGAGGCCGTCGGCCACGAAGGCGAAGGCGATGCCGTTGGCTTCCGCCTCGCGCGCGATGCGCGTGAGGAAGCCGAAGTTGACGCTCGCGTCGGCCGGGCCGGACGGGTGCCGCCAGGCGTTCATATGGCCGCCCGCGCCATGCAGCATGATGCCGAAGCTGAGGTTTTTCCGGGTCATGTCGAGATCCGCAATCAGTTGAACGAAGCACAAGGTGAAAGGCGCCGCTCGCGCGACGCCGCAGTTTTCCGGCTCAGGCCGGCACCGTATCCAGCGCGCCGGCGATCGCCTCGATCGAGGCCAGGCGCCTGGCGTGTTCGGCCACCGGCGTGTCGATCACGAACTCCTCGATGCCGAAGCGCCGGTGCAGCGCGTCGAGTTCGGCGCGGATCTCCTCGCCGGTGCCGGCCGCCGCATGCGGGCGCAGTTCCTCGAGCCGGTAGTCGCTGGCGCCCACCTGCGCCGCATAGGCGGCCGCCGCCGCTTCATTGGGCAGGTTCACGGCCTGCCCGTCGGGCAGGTGCAGCTTGACGATGCGCAGCGCACCCAGCGCGTCGCGCGCCGCCTCGCCCGATTCGGCCGCGTAGGCGTAGAGCGCCAGCAAGGGCGCGCGGCCGCTGGCCTCGCGATAGGCCTCGATCGAGCGCTCGATGTTCGCCACGTCGCCGTTGAAGTGGCCGGCATAGCAGAACTGCCAGCCGTGGCGCGCCGCCAGCTTCGCGCTCGACGGGCTACCGCCCAGCAGCACGCGCTGCGGCGCCTCGCCAGGCTGCGGGAAGGCTTGCGCGCCGGCCAGCGCGGGATCCTCGCTCGCGCCCTTGCTCACGAAACCGTCGAGCTCGGCGAACAGCGCCTCGAACGACGTGCGCGTCGCGCGATCGTGCCGGGCCTGCAGCGCGCGCGTGGTGGCCGGCAGCCCGCCCGGCGCCTTGCCGATGCCGAGATCGACGCGGCCCGGCGCCAGCGCGGCCAGCAGCCGGAAGGTCTCGGCCACCTTGAAGGGGCTGTAGTGCTGCAGCATCACGCCGCCCGAGCCGATGCGGATCGAGGAGGTGACGGCCAGCAGGTGCGCGATCAGCACCTCGGGCGCCGAGCTGGCCAGCGCGGGCGAGCCATGGTGCTCGGCCACCCAGAAGCGCCGGTAGCCGAGCGCCTCGGCGCGCCGCGCCAGGCGCAGCGTGGCCTGCAGGGCCTCGGCCGCGGTGCCGCCCTCGGGGATCGGGCTCTTGTCGAGAAGCGAAACGGTATAGCTCATGATTGCGGGTTCCAATCCGGGAGCGGGCCCGGCGGGAAGTTTGGATGTCGCCCGACATCGGCGAGGCATCCATCGATTATGGTCAGTCGCGCGGCGCGCCGTTCGAGCAATTCCTGCGATGCATATGACGAAAAGCTCAGAACGCGTAACGCAGGCGCGCGTAGTAGAAACCGCCGTTCGCGCCGATGGTGGCCGCCGCCGAGTCGTAGCGGATCCCTTCCAACTGCGCCTCGTAGGGCAGCTCGGAAGGCTTCGCGTCGAACAGGTTGATGGCGCCCAGCGCGACCTGGAACCGCTTGGTGAGGTCGTAGCGGACCTCGATATCGGTGGTGTATTTCGCGGCGTTCCGGAAACGCAGGAACTGCGTGGTCGAGAAGGCATTCGGGCCGACGATGTAGGTTTCCTCGCTGGTGGTGGGACCGAATCGCGTCTCGTGGATCGTCACGGCCCACTTGTCGCGATGCCAGGTGCCGCCGACGATCACGCGGTTCTTCGGCGTGGAGGTGGTGAGCCAGGCGATCTGCTGCGCGTTGAGCTGCGGCGCGCCGCTGGCGGTGGTGCCGGCGCGCGTCACCGAGGTGGTGTTGAAGTTCACGCCGAGGTCCCAGTCCACCTGGCCGTAGGCGCCGAAGCCGGTATGCCAGGTACCCGTCAGGTCGAGGCCGCGGGTGCGCGTGTCGGCGCCGTTGGTGAAGTAGCTGGCCGAGACGGACGAGGCCGGCACGCTGCCCGGCACCGACAGGCCGGCCGCCTGCAGCGCGGCGATGGCGGCCGTGCCCGAGGCGGTACCGCCCTCCACGATGCGGTCGCGGATGTCGATCTGGTAGGCGTCGATCGCCAGGTTCAGGTCGCGGGTGGGCGTCAGCACCAGGCCGAGGTTGAAGTTGGTGGATTTCTCCGATTTCAGCGGCTGCGCGCCGATCAGCCGGGCCGCGCCCGAATTGGCGGCCAGCAGCCCGTTGGCCGAGGCCGGCGAGACGTTGACGTTGGTGTAGTTCTCCTCGGCCAGCGAGGGCGCGCGAAAACCGGTGCTGACGCTGCCGCGCACGGCCAGCGCCGGCGAGAACTGGTAGCGCGTGGCGAGCTTGCCGTTGGCGGTGTCGCCCACGTCGCTGTAGTGCTCGAAACGGCCGGCCAGGTCGATCTTCCAGCGCGGCGTGATCTGCGTCGAGAGATCCACGTAGGTGCCGAGCACGTCGCGCGAGGAACGGCTCGCGCTGACCGGCGCCAGCCCCGGCAGCGCCTGCGCGCCGCCCAGCAGGTAGGAAGCATCGTCGCCGGGCGAGACGCTGTAGGTCTCGTGGCGCTGCTCCAGGCCGAAGGACACCGACAGCGGCGCCGGCAGCAGCGGCAGGCGCAAGGCGCGCGACAGGTCGAGGTTGTTGGTCAGCTGGGTGCTGCTGACCGTCGACAGGTGGAAACCGGTGGGCGTATTGCCCTGCGTGCCGTACAGGCCCGTGTTGGCGGAATCGAGCAGGCCGAAGGATTCGTAGTTGCCGCCGTAGGTCGAGCTGAGATCCCAACTGAAGCCGAACAGGTTCTCGCCCTTGATGCCGGCGGTGACCGAGAAGTCGTTCTCGTTGACGGTCTCGACCGGCGAGAAGCCGTTCGGGTAGACGGCCGGCAGCACCGTGCCGGGCCGGAAGTTCTGGTAGGCCTCGCCGCGCCGGTGCGCATAGGTGCCGAAGCCGTACAGCTCGACCGAATCGCCGAGGTGATAGCCGGTATTGAAGCCCACCGAGGTCCGGGTGCTGGCCGGGTCGCCCTCGATCGGGTTGGCGTAGCCCTGCCCCGGCGCGAAGCGGCCGAAATAGTCGTCGGGGCCGGTGCGCACCGTGTGGTTCTGCCGCGAGAAATCGGCGGCCAGGTCGAGGAAGCCGTTGCCGCCCAGGTTGAAGCCCGCCACGGCCGATTCGTTGTTGCGGAAGCCGTCGCCGGCATAGGTCTGGCCGTTGCTCGACTCGACCGAGCCGCCGCGCGAGTTGCGTCGCAGGATGATGTTGATCACGCCTGCGATCGCATCCGAGCCGTATTGCGCGGCCGCGCCGTCGCGCAGGATCTCGATATGGTCGATCAGCGCCACCGGGATGGTGGAGATGTCGACGCCGGTGGAACCCTGGTTCAGGCCGCCGTCCAGCGAGATGTTGGCCGTGGTGTGGCGGCGCTTGCCGTTCACCAGCACCAGCACGTGGTCGGGCGTGAGGCCGTGCATCGACAGCACGTCGGTCAGCACCGCCGTGTCGCCCGCATAGGACTCGCGCGTGATCGAGGGCGAGAGCCGCACCAGCGCGTCGCGCAGGTTGGCCGCGCCGGTCTGCTGCAGTTGCGCGCCGCCGATCACGTCGACCGGCGTGAGGCTCTGGCTGGCGCGGGTTTGCGTGCGCGCGCCGGTCACCACCACGGCGTCCTGGCGCACCGTGACGGGCGCGCCGCTTGCCGTGCCTGCCGTCGCGCCCGCCGTCGCGCCCGCCGTCGTTCCCGCCGTCGTTCCCGCCGTCGCTCCCGCAGTCGTTCCGATTACCGCGGGCGTCACGCCAGCATCGGGCGCCGCGTGCACGGCAGGCACGGCTGGCGCGAGCGGCGAGCCGACCGGCCTCGCCTGTCCCTGCGGATCATGGCTCGTGCCCGCATCCTTCGTCGCCGGCGCGGCCGCCTGCGCCCAGGCCGAGCCGCAGGCCAGCGCCAGCGCGCCGGCCGTCGCCCACCGCCAAGGCGCGACGGCCATGCCGCGCGCGCTTCCCCTGTGTTCCCTTTGTTCTGACCGCATCGACTATCCCGTGTACGAGACGAGCGTGCTCGCGCGCGAGCCTCGCGGGCACGCGCGACGAGGTCGGCCATCGTCGTCGCGACGGCCTTCCTGCTTCGCATGACTAAGTGAATCGGCCGCGCCCGGACGGGCCGGCCGGGCTTCGGGTCAGCTCTTCGGCAGACCCGGCGGGTTGGTGCGCGCGGCGTCGATCGCCTCGGCACCGAGGTTCCAGCGTTCCAGCACCTGGCGGTACTTGCCGTTCCTGATCAGGTCGTTGAGCAGCAGCGTGATCGGCGCGGCCAGCCCGCTGCCCTTGCGGGTGGTGACGGCCACCTCGGCCGTGATCGGCCAGCCGCCGCTGACGGTGCCGACCGCGCGGATGTCGTGCGTGCGCGACTGCTGGTAGGCGAGCGTGGCGTTGACGCTGAAGATCGCGTCGGCGCGCCCCGCTACCAGGCCGAGATAGCGCGCGGCCACGTCGTCGAAGTAGATCACCTGCACCGGCTTGAGCCCCTGCGCGACATTCTGTTTGTCCCAGGCCAGCAGGATCTTTTCCTGGTTGGTGCCCGAATCGGTGATGATGCGCAGCCCCGCCACGTCGCGGCGATCGCGAATCGCCTGGATCCGGCTGCCGTTCGGCACATAGAAGCCCAGCACGTCGCGGCGGTAGGTCGAGAAGTCGAACTTCTCCTTGCGCTCCTCGGTGACGGTCACGTTCGACAGCACCGCGTCGACCTTGCCCGATACCACCGCCAGCGGCCAGTCGGCCCAGGCCAGCGGCACCAGCTTCAGCTTGAGGCCCAGGCCGTCGGCCACCAGCTGGGCGAGGTCGGGATCGTAGCCCACCAGGGTCTTCGCGTCGGAAGCATAGGTGTCGAGCGGCGGCGACGAGGGGGCCAGGCCGATGGTCAGCTCGCCCTTGGTGACGAAGGGGAAGTTGGCCGGGATCGCCGCGATCGCGGCGCTGTCGGCCGTGGTCCGCACGCGGTCGTGCTGGTCGGGGCTCAGGTTCAGGGCCGCGGTCGCAGCCGGGGCCGCGGCTTGTGCCGGCAGCGCCAGCCATGCAAGGGCGCTCACCAGCAGGCCCGCCATCGTCGCTCGGAATGTGCTGCCTTGATTCATCGTGTCTTGTCCTGGTTGGTATCGTGGGGAGAAAGCCCGCTCGGGCTCAGCGCCGCCCGAGCGGCCCGGGGCGCCGCAGGTCGGCCAGCGTGTCGCTGCGCGCGCTCTCCAGCAGGTCCTTGCCGAAGGGCAGGCGCCAATGCACCTCGACCGGGATCGCCGGGTCGTAGAGCGGCACGTAGCCGGACGCCAGGTACAGGCCCACGGCTTCCGGTTGGCGGTAGCCGGTGGTCAGGTAGAGACGTCGATAAGCCTGCCCGCGCGCCCTCGCCTCCAGCGCCTCGAGCACCTGGCGCGCCACGCCGCGGCGGCGCCAGGCATCGTGGGTCCAGATGCGCTTGAGCTCGGCCGTGCTCGCGTCGTAGCGCTGGAACGCGCCGCCGCCCACCACCTCGCCCTCGTGCAGCAGCAGCACGAAGGCGCCCGAGGGCGGCGCGAAATGCTCGGCCGGGTAGGTATCGATCTCGTGGCGCGCCTCCACCACCCCGCCCGGCCGGAACTCGCGGTAGCGCGTCGCGTATTCGGCGGCGAGCCCGCCGAGCAGCGGCTCGGCCAGCGGATCGAGGGGCGAGGTGTCGACGACGTCGTAGGTCAGGAGCATGGTGGTCCGGGAATCGAGATCGATGCCTGCCGGCACGAGGCACGCAGGCCAAGATAGCAGCGCCCGGGCCTGCCACTAACCAAGCATTCGGCAGATCCTTATGCCCGCGCGCCGCTATGCGCAGCACGGATCGGCCGATGCGCGAGGCCCTCCGCCGGGCCGGCGGCGGCGCCGCTCAGGCGTCGAGCGGCGACGCCAGATGGAACAGGCAGTCGCCGCGCCGGACGGCGGCCGGCACGCGGCGGCACACCAGCTCGCCGGCGGCGGCGAAGCGCAACAGCACCGGCTCGCGCAGCGGCGTGTCGGGGAAGTGGATGCGCGCGGCCGCGTCGCCGGCCGCCACCGTCGCGCCGAGCTCGACCAGCGGCTCGAACAGGCCGGCATCGTGCGTGTAGAGGTATTGCTCGCCGCCCGTCACGCGATAGAAGCGGGTCGGCGCGCGCGGCGCCTCGGCGGGCACCAGCGGGCCGTGCAGCAGCCCGACATGGGCCAGCAGCCGCAGCAACCCGAGCCGGCCCTCGCGCAGCAGCGCCGGGCACAGCTCGCCGCCGCCGCCCAGCTCGGTGGTGATCGCGATCGCGCCCTGCCGGCGCGCCGCGCCCGAGCTGAGCACCGGGTTCTCGCGATGCAGGAAGGCGCGCGGCAGGCCGAAGGCATTCAGCAGCCCGCGCAGGCGCGCGTCCTCCCCGGCGTCGCGCGGCTCGATCGCCAGCATGTTGCCGCCGTCGTAGCGCAGCGAGCTGCCGCCCGAATGCAGGTCGACCAGGTAATCGGCGCGCGCGAACAGCTCGCGCTCCAGGTACTCGGCGATCGCCGCGGTCGGGCCGCCGCGCGCGTCGCCGGGAAAGCTGCGGTTCAGGTTGCCGCCGTCCAGCGGCGAGGTGCGCAGCCCCGCCTCGGCGGCCGGGAAGTTCGCCATCGGCAGCAGGATCAGTTGTCCGCGCAACCAGGCCGGATCGAGCTCGCGGATCAGGCTCGATACCAGCGCCTGCCCCTCGTATTCGTCGCCATGATTGCCGGCCATCAGCACCACCACCGGCCCCTCGCCGCGGCGCAGCGAGGCGATCGGCACCGGAATCCAGCCATAGGCCGAGCGATGCACCGAATGCGGCACACGCAGGTAGCCGGCGTGCCGGCCCTCGGCATCGAGGTCGATCTCGCTGGTGATGGTGCTCATGACGGTTCTCGTGCGGGCGTGGAGGGAAAGACAGCCATCGACCTTAAGCAAGCCGCGCCGCCGCCGGGAACGAATTTTTTCGCCTTTCGATATGTCGCCCGGGCGTTTGGCCGGCCCGGCGCGCTCACGCTCCGGCGCTGCCGCGTCGATCGTCGCGCGATCGCATCGGATCAGCGCGATCGCGCATATGCTTGGCTCGATTTCTTCGTGGCCGGCCCGGCCGCGGCCCGGCAGAATCGACGGCTCCTTCCCGACCGACCAGGACCTTGCATCGTGAGCCGCGACCTTCTGCTGTTGCTCGAACCGGGTTTCACCGATCCCGCCCATCCCGGCGAACGCTTCGTCTGCCCTTACGGCATCCCGATCGAGGGGCTGCTGGCGGCCGCGCCCGATCTCGCGGCGCGGCTCGACGTGAAGCGCCTGCCCTTCCCGCGCCCGCGCCCCGAGGTGATCGCGGCGCTGGACGAGGCTCACCAGGGCCTGCCGGTGCTGGTGCTCGGCGACGAACATCCGCTGCCCGAGGACGCCATCGCGCTCGGCGACAAGCATTACGTCACGGATACCAGGCGCATCCTGACCTTGCTGGCCGAGCGGCACGGCTTCCCCAAGCTCCATTGACGCGCCGACGATGAGTGCTGCCCCGCCGCGCCGCCTGCACCTGAACGTCAATGCCTGGCTGCAGGGTTTCGCGCCCTCCTCGTGGCGCGTAGCCGGGAATTCGCCGCGCGGTTTCGTCGAGATCGAGCATTACCTGCGCATCGCGCGCATCGCCGAGGCCGGCAAGTTCGACGCGATCTTCCTGGCCGATTCGGTCAGCCTCGACGGCCTGGCCACCGGCCCGATCACCGCGCTCGAACCCACCGTGGTACTCACTGCGGTGGCGGGCGCGACCACCCACCTGGGCCTGATCGCCACCGCCTCCACCAGCTACAACGAGCCCTACAACCTGGCGCGCCGCTTCGCCTCGCTGGACCTGGTGAGCGGCGGGCGCGCGGGCTGGAACATCGTCACCACCGCCGACCTGCAATCGGCGCGCAACCACGGCCTCGACGCGGTGCCCGACCACGCCACGCGCTACCGCCGCGCAGCCGAGTTCACCGAGATCGTCAAGGCGCTGTGGAATAGCTGGGGCGATGACGCGCTGCTGGCCGATGCCGCCAGCGGGCGTTTCGTCGATCTCGACAAGCTGCGCGCGGTCGAGCATCGGGGCGAGTTCTTCGCGGTGCACGGCGTGCTGAACCAGCCGCGCTCGCCGCAAGGCCATCCGGTGCTGGTGCAGGCCGGCGGCTCGAACGACGGCCGCGCGCTGGCCGCGCGGCATGCCGAGGCGGTGTTCTCGGCCTCGGCTTCGTTCGAGGAAGCGCTCGACTACGCGCAAGGCCTCAGGCACGCCGCCGAGGCGCAGGGCCGCGGCGCGAACGCGATCCGGATCTTCCCCGGCCTGGGCACCTTCATCGGCGGCACCGAGGCCGAGGCGAAGCGCCGGCATCGCGAGCTGATCGACCTGATCCCGCCCGAGCACAGCCTGCGGCGGCTGGCGGGCCGGCTCGGCGTCGCGCCGGAGCGGCTCGCGCTCGACCAGCCGTTGCCGGAAGACCTGCCGCTGCCGGCCAACGGCAACCACACCTTCTTTCGCACCATCCTGGCGCGCTCGCGGCAGCACGGCTACACGCTGCGCGAACTGCTGCGCGAGCTGGCCGGCGGCGGCGGGCATCGCGAGATCGTGGGCACGCCCGAGCAGATCGCCGACGATATCGAGCGCTGGTTCCGCGCCGGCGCGGCCGATGGGTTCAATCTCATGCCCGACGTGCTGCCGGGCGGCTTGCAGGACTTCGTCGACGAAGTGGTGCCGATCCTGCAGAGGCGCGGGCTGTTCCGCACCGAGTACGAGGGCGGCACGCTGCGCGAGCACCTGGGGCTGGCGCGGCCGGCGGCCTGAGCCGCGACGCAAGGCGCGGCCCGGGCCCGTCCCGGCGCGCGAGCGTGCTCAGAACGTATGCTGCATGCCCACCCCGAGCGTGTTGCCGGTCGGGTTGCCGCTGAGCTTGTCGTAGGAATAGACCGCGTAGACGAAGGTGCGCCGCGACAGCACGTATTCATAGGCCAGGCTCGCCGTGTTGCGGATGTCGCTCGCGTTGGCCGGCTTGCTGTGATGCGTGCGCGCCCACTCGGCCAGGATCAGGTTGGTGGGCGTGATGCGCACCGTGGTACCCAGCTCGTAGGTATGCGAGCCCGATTCCGCGCCGTGGTTGCTGGTGGTCTGGGCGGCCGCGTAGAGCTTCACGTACTTCGTGTCGTAGGCCGCGCCGGCCAGGTACAGGTACTGCCCCGCGCTCGGCGCCACCGCCGCGGTGCGCACATGCTGCGCCGAGAACACCGCCGTCAGCGGCCCGCTCGCGTAGGTCAGGTGCAGGCCGAGATTGTCCTTGCCCTGGTGGCCGACGGTGCCGCTCACGCCGTAGATCACCGTGCCGGTCAGCCCGCCGTAGTTCGGCGAGACGTACTCCACCGCGTTGTCCCACACGGTATCGCCGATCTCGGTGTTGTCGTAGGTGCTGGTGTAGGACTGCACGATCAGCGGCGAGAACACCACCGAGGAGCCGAACGGATTCACCAACTGCTGGTTGATGTAGGTCGGGTTGGTCTGCTCGCCGATCCGGAACGTGCCGTAATGCGCCGAAGCCAGGCCCACATAGGCATTGCGCGAGAAGAAACCGTCGGTGGTGTTGCGTCCCATCTGCCCGGTATTGGGCCGGAAGAAGCTCTCCAGCGAGAACACCACGGCATTGCCGCCGCCGATCTCCTCGCGCCCGCGCACGCCCCAGAACGAGGTGGTCATGCCGCCGCCGCCCACCTGCGCGGTGCTGGCCTTCGAGGTGCTGAGCTTGGAGGTGTCGACATACATGCCGATCAGGCCGTACAGCTGCACCGAGCCCGAGGCGGTGGCCAGCGCGGCGGCCGAGGAGGCGTTGAGGTCGTCGGCGCGGGCCTGGCCCGACAGCGCAGCGATCAGGACGCCGAACAGTATGGCGCGGGGAGGCAGACAGGGCGCGAGCGATGTGCGATGCATGACGGTATCTCCAGGTGTTTTTTTGAGTGCGAGCGGCCCCTGCCGCGCCGCGCGGAGCGCGGGCGGAAGCAGGCCCTTCGGTTGTTATGGGTTCGGCCGGCTCGGCCGGCCAGGCGAGGCTTCGCTGCCCCTGCAGCGAAGCCCGCGGATCAGCCCGCCCGGCGGCGCGACATCACCGCGTCGAGCTTGTCGCGATCGAGTTCGCGCTCCCAGGCGGCCACCGCCAGGGTGGCGACGCCGTTGCCGATGGTGTTGACGATCGCCAGGCCCGTGCCCATGAAGCGATGGATGCCGAGGATCAGCACCATGCCCGAGACGGGGATCAGCGGGAACACCAGCAAGGTGGAGGTGAGCATCACGAAGGCCGCGCCGGCCACGCCGCTGGCGCCCTTCGAGGTCAGCATCGCGACCCCGACCAGGGTCAGTTGCTGGACCAGGCTCAGCTCGACGTTGAAGGCCTGGGCGATGAACAGCACCGCCATGGTCAGGTAGATGTTGGTGCCGTCGAGGTTGAACGAATACCCGGCCGGCACCACCAGCCCGACTACCGATTTCGAGCAGCCCAGCGCCTCCAGCTTCTCCAGCATCTGCGGCAGCGCCGCCTCGGAGGAACTGGTGCCGAGCACGATCAGGATCTCCTCGCGGATATAGCCCATGAAGCGCAGGATGCTGAAGCCGAGCGCGCGCGAGATCGCGCCGAGCACCACCACGATGAACACCAGCAGGGTCAGGTAGAACGCGCCGATCAGCTTCAGCAGCGGCAGCACCGCGCCGATCCCGTAGGTGCCGATGGTGAAGGCCATCGAGCCGAAGGCGCCGATCGCGGCCACCTTCATGATGATGTGCACGATCCCGAAGAAGGTATGCGCGACCTGGTCGATCAACTGGGTCAGCGCCCGGCCGCGTTCGCCGAGCGCGGCCAGCGCGGCGCCGAACAGCACCGAGATCAGCAGGATCTGCAGCACGTTGCCGGTGGTGAAGGCGCTCACCAGCGTCTCCGGGATGATGTGCATCAGGAAGTCGACGGTGTTCTGGTGATGCGCGGCCGTGGTGTAGTCGGCCAGCGCCTTGGTGTCGAGCTTGGCCGGATCGAGGTTGAAGCCGGCGCCGGGCTTGAGCAGGTGCCCGCCGATCAGGCCGACCACCAGCGACAGCGTGGAGACCACCTCGAAGTAGAGCAGCGCCTTGCCGCCCACGCGCCCCACCTTCTTCATGTCGCCCATGCCGGCGATGCCGGCCACCACGGTGCAGAAGATGATCGGGCCGATCACCATCTTGATCAGCTTGATGAAGGCATCGCCGAGCGGCTTCATCTTGACCGCCAGCGAGGGCGCGAAATGGCCCAGCAGCACGCCCAGCACGATGGCGGCGAACACCTGGAAATACAGCGCGCGGTAGAACGGCTTGCGCGGGCTGCGCGCGGCCTGGGTCAGGGTGGCGCTCTCGTTCACGAGGCCTCCCCGGTGCCGCGGGCGGCGGCGCTATCGAAGCGGATCATGCATGTCTCCTGGTGGGTGTGGCCGGTGCCTCGGCACCGGCTTCCTGAACGGCTCCGCCGTCTGGCGCGGCGGTGGGTGAATCGGGTCGAATCGTGGAACGGGCGGCTTCAGCGGGTTCGCATCAGCGGCCGTACAAGCGGTTCGGATTATCGACCAGCAGCTTCTGCCGCAGCTCCGCGTCCGGGCAGAAGCGGAACAGCAGGTCGACCAGGCCGCCGTCGTTCGGCATGTCCTTGCTGATGTTCGGATGCGGCCAGTCGGTGCCCCACAGCACGCGATCGGGCGCCGCCTCGATCAGCGCGCGCGCGAAGGGAATCGCATCGTCGAAGGGCTTGCGGCCCACCGAGACGCGCTCGGCGCCGCAGACCTTGACCCAGGCCAGCGGGTTGCGCATCAGTTCCAGCAGCTCCGCGAAGGGCTGCTGCTCGAGCCCCGCCTCGGCGCGCACGCGGCCCATGTGGTCGATCACGAAGGGCACCTTGATGCGCTCGATCCGGTCGGCGTAGGTCAGGATGTCCTGCGCGTCGAGGTGCAGCACCACGTGCCAGCCCAGGTGCTGGATGCGCTCCAGCACGCGGTCGAACACGTCCAGGTCGGGCGCGCCGCCCAGGTGGGCCACGAAGTTGAAGCGCACGCCGCGCACGCCGCGCGCGTCCAGCTCGGCCAGTTGCTCATCCGTGACGTCGCCGTCGACGATCGCCACGCCCTTGTAGCGCCCCTCGCTGCGTGCGATCGCATCGAGCATCGCCGTGTTGTCGGTGCCGTGGCAGCTCGCCTGCACGATCACGCCGCGTTCGAGACCCAGGAAGTCATGCAGGTCGACCAGGCGCGCGTAGGGCGCGTCGGGCGGCGTGTAGCTGCGATCGGGCGCATACGGGAACACGTCGCCGGGGCCGAACACGTGGCAGTGGGCGTCCCAGGCGCCGGCGGGCAGGCCCTGCGAGGGACGAATCGGGTTCGGATCGGGAGGCAGGCAGGATTTCATGGAGTGTCTCATGGGGCCGCTTGCGGCGGCCTGTTTCGCAATATTCGGGAATGGGATGCATTGTCTAGCTTCCGTGTGACCACTACAATCGCCATACCGAACTAGCTGATATGTGAAATTCACATACCCAAGCCATGGATCTCAAGCAACTCGATGCCTTCGTCCACGTCGCCGAACTCGGCAGCTTCACGCGCGCGGCCAACACGCTCAATACCAACCAGCCGGCGCTAAGCCGGCTGGTGCGGCAACTGGAGGTGGAACTGCGCCATACCCTGCTGGAGCGCAACGGCCGCGGCGTGACGCTGACGCCGGCCGGCCAGCGCATGCTGGCGCACGCCAAGGGCCTGCAGCAGCAGGTGCAGCGCGCCTCGCAGGATCTCGACGAGCTGCGCGGCACGCCGGGCGGCCATTTCGGCATCGGCATCACGCCCAGCTTCGCGCGGGTCGGCACGCTGGCGCTGGTGCGGCGCTTCCGGGCCTCGTTCCCGGGCGCCACGCTGTCGGTCGCGCAGGGCCTGTCGACCTACCTGACCGAGTGGCTGATGATGGGCCGCATCGACGTGGCCGTGCTCTACGACACCTTCGACACGCCCTCGATCGACAAGCGCACCATCCATACCGAGGAGCTGTTCCTGGTCGGGCCCGGCGGCGGTGACGGCGACAGCGGCGGCGAGGCCGAGGCGGAGCGCATCGAGACCATCGCGCTGCGCGAGATCGTGCGCTACCCGCTGGTGATCCCGGGCCGCATGCACGCGATCCGCCACATGGTGGAGGCGGCCGCCGCCGAACAGGGGATCCGCCTGAACATCGAGCTCGAGGTGGACGGCGTGGCCTCGATCCTCGATCTGGTTAGCGAGGGGATCGGCCACGCGGTGCTGGCCCTCAACGCGATTCCCGCCGAGCTGCGCACCGGCCGCTTCCGGCTCACGCGCATCACCGAGCCGACCCTGTACAGCCGGCTGGCGATCGCCACCAGCCGGCGGCATCCGCTGCCGCAACTGGCGCGGCAGGCGATCGCCATGCTCGAGGCCGACGTGCTGCCGCTGTATGGCGCGAGCGCGCCGGGGGCGGGCTACGACGCGATCTAGCGAGCCGATGCCCGGCTAAGCCGCTTTCCCCTCCTGCTTATCGCCGCGCCTGCTTTCCTAGCGACGATTTCTTGGTTCGCGCGCCGCCGCGTCCTGCGTAAATTGCCAGGTTTCCCAGACGACACGGCGCCCCGCCGCCGCCCCTCCCGGAGACCACCCGATGAAGCCGTCCTGGCTGCGCGTGCTGCGCCACGCCGCCCTGTCGATCGCCGCGCTCGCCGCCGGCGTCGCCGCCCTCGCCTCGC
The DNA here is from genome assembly GCF_011753175.1 of Burkholderia sp. Cy-637. Classification (NCBI taxonomy): domain Bacteria; kingdom Pseudomonadati; phylum Pseudomonadota; class Betaproteobacteria; order Burkholderiales; family Burkholderiaceae; genus Burkholderia; species Burkholderia sp. Cy-637. The sequence goes on from NZ_VWWC01000071.1 coordinate 16,382, forward strand.
AGAACGCGGCGGCCGCCCCCGCCGCCCCCGCCGAGATCCGCGTCGACTACGCCTACTACTCGCCCGAAAGCCTGGTGATCCGCCATTTCGGCTGGCTCGAGGACGAATTCAAGCCCGACCACGTGGCGATCCGCTGGCTGCTGAGCCTGGGCAGCAACCGCGCGCTCGAGTACCTGAACAGCGGCGCGGCCGACTTCGGCTCGACCGCCGGCCTGGCCGCCGTGCTGGGCCGCGCCAACGGCAACCCGATCCGCGCCGTCTACGTGTTCTCGCGGCCGGAATGGACCGCCCTGGTGGTGCGCAAGGATTCGCCGATCCACACGTTGGCGGACCTGAAGGGCAGGAAGATCGCGGCCACGCGCGGCACCGACCCGTTCCTGTTCACGCTGCGCGCGCTGCACACGGTCGGGCTCACGCGCGACGACGTGGAGCTGGTCAACCTCCAGCATCCCGACGGCCGCACCGCGCTCGCCAACGGCCAGGTGGACGCCTGGGCCGGCCTCGATCCGCACATGGCCGCGGCCCAGGTGGACGACGGCGCGAAGCTGCTGTACCGCAACGTCGGCTTCAATACCTATGGCTTCCTGAACGTGCGCGAGGCCTTCGCCAGCCAGTATCCGCAGGTCGTCACGCGCGTGCTGAAGGTCTACGAGAAGGCGCGGCTGTGGATCATTGCGCATCCGGACGAGACCGCGCGGATCGTCGCCGACGAATCGAAGGTCTCGCTGCCGGTCGCGAAGCTGCAACTGCAGCGCAACGACTTCAGCGATCCGGTGCCCGGCGAAACCCAGCGCGCGGCATTGAAGGCCGCCGCGCCGGTGCTGACCGAGGAGCAACTGGTGAAACCCGGCGTCGATCCGGCCAAGGTGGTGGACGCGCTGATCGACCCGAGCTTCGCGCGGCCGCTGGCCGCCTCGCGCTGAATATGGGCCGCAGCGCCGCCCGCGACGACGCACTGGCCGCGCCAAGGCCAGCGCACTCGCAGCCGCGAGAAGATGCCGAGGCGCGCCCGCCCGCGCGCCGCGATGCGCTGCGCGCCTGGCGTCTCGCCGGGCTGGCGCTGCCGGTGCTGCTGCTCGGCCTGGTCGAGCTGGCCGTGCGCGCCGGCTGGCTGCCCGATCACCTGGTGCCGGCGCCGAGCGAGATCTTCGCCACGCTCGAACGAATGGGCCTGGCGCGCCTGATGCGCCATGTCGGCGCGAGCACGCTGCGCGTGGCGGCCGGTTTCGCGGCCGGCGCGGGGCTGGCGCTGGCGGTGGGCGCGGCGATGGGCCTGAGCCGGCGCATCGACGCGCTGCTGGAGCCGAGCTTCCAGGCGTTGCGGGCGATCCCCTCGCTGGCCTGGGTGCCGGTGCTGCTGCTGTGGCTCGGCATCGACGAGGCGCCCAAGATCACGCTGATCGCGATCGGCGCCTTCTTCCCCGTGCATCTGGCGGTGGTGGCCGGGATTCGCGGCGTGGACCGCAAGCTGGTCGAGCTGGGCGCGGTCTATCGGCTCGGCGCCTTCGCGCTGTTCCGCCGGATCCTGCTGCCGGCCGCGCTGCCGCAGATCTTCACGGGCTTGCGCACCGGCCTGAGCCTGGCCTGGATGTTCATGGTGGCCGCCGAGCTGATCGCGGCCACGCGCGGGCTCGGCTTCCTGCTCAGCGACGGGCGCGAGACCGGCCGGCCCGACCTGGTGTTCGGCGCGATCCTGCTGCTGGCCCTGCTCGGCAAGCTCAGCGACGGCGCGATGCGCCGCATCGAGCGGCGCTGGCTGGGCTGGCGCGATGCCTTCGACGGCACCCGGCGCAAGGAGGCGGCATGAGCGACACCCACCTGCTGCCCGAGCGCGTCGCCGCCGTTGCTCGCGACGACACCCCGCTGCTCGACCTGCGCGTCGAACGCAAGCGCTACGACGGCCGCATCGTGCTGGCCGATATCGCGCTGCAAGTGGCGCGCGGCGAGATCGTCTGCCTGGTGGGGCCGAGCGGATGCGGCAAGAGCACCCTGTTGCGCATCGTCGCCGGGCTCGACGGCGACTATCGCGGCGGCGTGCGCCTGGACGGCCAGCCGCTCGACGGCCCCTCGGCGCGCATCGGCGTGATCTTCCAGGAGCCGCGCCTGCTGCCCTGGCTGTCGGTGGCCGACAACGTCGGCTTCGCGGCCGGCTCTCGCGGCTCTCGTGGCACGCGTGGCTCTCGCTACGGCCGCGCGGCCGAGGTCGAGCGCTTGCTGGCCGAGGTCGGGCTGGCGGGGCAAGGCGCCCTGCTGCCCTCGGCGCTGTCGGGCGGCATGGCGCAGCGCGCCGCGATCGCGCGCGGCCTGTTCGGCGAGCCGGAACTGCTGCTGCTCGACGAGCCGTTCAGCGCCGTCGACGCGCTCACCCGCATGCGCCTGCAGACCCTGCTGCTCGACGTGGTGCAGCGCCACGGCACGGCGGCGATCGTGGTCACGCACGATCTCGACGAGGCGCTCTACCTCGGCGATCGCGTGCTGATGCTGGCCGCCGATCCGGGTCGCATCGACGAGGCGGTGCAAGTCGATATCGAGCGGCCGAGAGACCGGCGCGACGCGCGTCTGGCGGCGCTGCGGGGGCGCCTGCTCGATGCGTTCCACCGGCTGCACGAAGTGGGTCATTGAGCAGATCGCCACGCCTTCCCGAGGCCATGCCCGCGCAAGCGCGGCATCCATGTCGACCGAGCCGGACACGACAACAAATCGAAACAATCGCCGGCTCCGTCGCGCCATGTAACACAGTCGATCGGTCTTCCCGGTTCGCGCTCAAGAACGGCGCAATCGCGCCGTCATTCATCAGGCAATATCCTGATGATTCCGTCACGAGGCGAACCCGCCACGGCACCGCGATCCGATCGCGGACAAGGCCATTCGTACCGTCGTCGCGCGCTCTCGATCGCACTACCATGAACGACATTGAACTCTATTTCGGCGGTCAGAAGCCGCCGAGCCGATCCGAGCAGGCCGTGCTCGCCCAGGTGCTGCGCTGGCTGATCGAGCGGCAGCGACCCGCTGTCGTCATCTGCGACCTGCTGCTGAAGGATGGCCAGATCGACATCCTGGTCGGCACCGACGACACCACCATCCAGCTGGAAATCAAGAACTTCCACCATCCGGTCGACGGCAAGTCGAATGGCGATTGGATGCTGCGGCGCGAAGCGTCGCCCACCCCGATCAAGAACGGCTATCGGCAAGCGATGGACAACAACCTCGCCTTGCGCGACGCGATGTCGAGGCACTTCAACGATGGCCGGGAAATCTCCTATCCGAGCGGCGCGGTGATCTTCGAGCCGAGCCGCCATCGCGACTCGAGGCTGGAGATCACTTACGACCCGCGCGTACTGATCCACGGTGCCGACGAACTCGATCGGGCGCTGTCGAAGCGGGGTCGACAACCGTGGCCACGGTCATGGTTGAGCCATTTCGCGCAAGCGCAAAACCTGACCCGGGCCCCCATCTCCGCCGCGCTTCGAATCGAAACCGCGCAGGGCAAGGACACCATCGTGCAGCAAGCCGAGCCTGGTCGGGACGCCGCCGATAGGGTGCCGGTGGTGCCCACCGTCGTACCGGCCATGCCTGCTGCCGTGCCGGCCGCGTCCACTGTCGTGCCCCCCGTGCCGACAGCGCTCGCCAAGCGCGCTGCATACCCCATTGCGGCTGGATCTCCCGCCGAACGCAGTCCCGCCACGATCGACGCGTCGTGGCGCGAAGCCCAGGCCGTCGCGATACCGCATCGCCACGCGCCGATCGGATCGGGTCTTGCCTTGGGCGAAAGCCGGCCGCGACGGCGTCGCGGGCTGTTACGCTATTGGCCGATCCTGCTGGCCGCCGCGCTCGGCGCCTATGCAATCGGCCAGCATCAACGGAAGACGGTGAAGGCCGAGGCACCGCTCGCGAACGAAGCGCCGGATAGCCTGAAACGGCACGCCTCGTCGATCAGGAAGCCGCATGACGCACCGCCGGTGCCGCTCGCCAGGACTCAGCGGGCAGCACATCGGGCCACGGCCGACAAGCCTCAAGTGGTGGCTGCGGCACCGAGCGCCGAGGGGCCGGTGGACCCGGCGCTACCGATCGCCAGCCGGCCCACCCCGCCGATCGCCCCGATCACCTGCCCCGTCGGCGTCGACCGGCTCGGCTGCAACGGCAGGACGGGCGTCCTGGCCACCCCCGAATGTCCGCCCGCGTTCCATATCTCCGGCAATACCTGCATCCGCGATGCCGGAGACTGAAGCCGGTTCCGGCTCGTCCGCTCAGCGGTACTTCGCCCCGCCGTCCGCGTCGATCACCACGCCGCTCAGGTAGGACGCGCGCTCGGAGGCGAGGAAGCTGACCAGGTCCGCCATCTCCTCGGGCTCCGAGGGCCGCCCGAACGGCAGCGCCTCGAGCAGCTCGCGCCAGCGCGAGGCATCGCCGAAGGCCGTTTCGGCGCGGCTGCGATAGAGCTTCTCGAGCCGCTCGGTGGCGCAGGGCCCGGGGTTGATGCCGACCACCCGCACCCCGCGCCGCGTCGAGTGCGCGCCCACCGCCTGGGTGAAGGCCACCAGGGCCGCATTGGCGGTCGAGCCGAGGATGTAGTCGTAGCGCGGCGTGACGCCGGCCGCGCCGATCACGTTGACGATCACGCCGCTGCCGCGCGCCATCATCTCCGGCAGCACCAGCTTGGCGAAATCCATGTAGCCGAACAGCTTGAGCTCCCAGCTGGCGCGCCAGGCGGCCTCGTCGATCGCCTCCAGGCCGCCACCGGGAATCGCGCCGGCGTTGTTGACCAGGATGTCGACCGGGCCGGCCTCGGCCAGCAGTTCGCGGCGCGCGTTCGCGTCGGACAGGTCGAGCGCGCTGGCCTTCACCGGCGTCTCGCAGGCGGCCTCCAGGCCGCGCCTGACACGCTCCAGCGGCTCGGGATTCGACGACACCAGGTGCAGGCGACAGCCTTCCTTGGCCAAGGCCATGGCGCTGGCCATGCCGATGCCCTTCGAGGCGCCCGTGACGAGCGCCAGGCGGCCCTTGATACCGAGATCCATGTGGACTCCGTGGGGATGAGAGGAACAGGAGGTCGCGACGGCCGGCGGGCGGATCGAGGCCCGGGCCTTTCATGCGAATGAATACGAGGATCGTAGCGGAAAACCGGAAAACGCGAGGGACGCCGCGCGAGGCGAGGTTTCAGCGGCGAGCGCGGCGTGCCGGCGCGGCCTGGGCAGGCGCCGGGGAAGTCGCCCGCGCGAGGCAGGCGAGCGGGGAATCAGGCAAGCGCGCCCTCAATGCACCTTCATCTCGTCGACGAAGGGAAACGGGCTCATGGTGCAGACCACATGGAAATAACCGCCGCGCGCATAGGCGGTGACCTGTTCGAGGCGCTCCGATTCGGCGCCCCGCTCGCGGCCGGCGGCGCCGGTTTCCCCGGTCGCCGCGGCCGTGGCGGGAACCGGGGAAACTGCGCGGCGGGCCCGAGCGGCGCCGGGCGCGAGCAACGAGGCCAGCCGCCCCACCAGGGCCCGCGGCGCCAGTCCGATCGAATTCGACATCATCGGCTCCTTCAAGCGTGGATCGAGACTTCAATCTAGCCACGCCCGGCGCCGGCGCCAAACAAGCATTTCCGCTTAGCTTTCCAGGCCCGCGCTCAGACCCGGATCACCAGCTTGCCCTGTACCCGATTGCCTTCCAGCAGTTCATGGGCATGTCGCACCTCGTCGAATTCGAGCGTCTGCTTCAACAATGAGTGCAGGCGCCGGGCCGCCACGTCGTCGGCGATGGCCCGCAGCGGCGCGGCGTCCAGCGGCAGCACCGGGGTGCCAAGCAACTGGCTGGGGAAGAACGCCAGCCGCGCGGCCGGCGGCAGGTCCGTCATCAGATTGAACTGGTCGAGCACCGGCGCGCCGCCCAGCAGGCCGATCACCGCCACCGCGCCGAACGGGCGCAGCGTGCTGGCCGTATCGCGCAGCGTCGAGGCGCCAACCACCTCGAGCGCGGCATCGATGCCTTCGGGATGGCGCTTGCGTACCTCGTCGGCCACCGAGCCGCGGTCGACCACCACCTGGTCGGCCCCCAAGCCGTGCAGCAGCGCGACGTGCTCGGGCGAGCGCGTGCTGGCCACCACCCGCAGGCCCGAGGCGCGGGCGTAGGTCACGGCCGCCAGCCCGACGCTGGAGGTCGCGCCGCGCACCAGCAGCACCTGCCCCGCCTGAATCCCGAGCGTGTGGTTGAGCGCGCCCCAGATCGTCAGGTAGGCCTGCGGCAGCGCCGCCAGCTCCTCCCAGGACAGGCTGGTGCCGTTCAGGTCGATCACGTTCGAGCGCAGCACCGTCACTTCCTCGGCGTAGCTGCCGTGCCGCGCGAACTGCAGGCCGCCCATCGCCGTGGCCACGCGCTGGCCGGCCCGGAAGGCGCCCGAGGGATCCTCCAGCACCTCGCCCACCGCCTCGATGCCGGGCACGCGCGGCCCCTCGATCGGGCCTATCTTGCCGGCGCGCAAGTAGGTTTCGGCGCGGTTGAGCCCGAAGGCGCGCACGCGGATGCGTACTTCGTCGGCGCGCGGCGTCACCGAGGGAATATCGCGCAGTTGCAGGACTTCGGGTCCACCCGCGCGTTCGATCACATAGGCTTTCATGATGATTCCTTTCGTAGGAGTTCTGATCGATGGCCGCCGCCCGGCGGCCATCGGAATGACAGCCGGCTTCAGGCGAAGCTCAGCACCTCGGCGGTCGGCTTGCGCGGTTTTTGCGGCCAGTTGCCGCTCGCGGCGTAGCCCACCGTCAGCAGCATCACCGGCACCTCGGTCGGCGCCAGGCCGAAGACCGAGGCAACGCCGGCCGTGTCGAAGCCGATCATCGGTCCCGAGGCCAGCCCGCGATCCTGCGCCGCGATCATCAGCGTCATGGCCGCCAGCGAAGCCGAGCGGATCGCCTCGTCGCGCTGGAACGCCGGGTTGTTGGCGTACATGTTGGTGGCCGCGCCGGTCCAGCCGTCGAACACGGCCTGGTCGATGATGCCCTGCTCGAGCGAGGGCGAAAGCGCCGCAGGCAGCGTGCGATGCGGCTCCAGCGTGCCGCACACGATGAAGGTCACGGCCGCGTCGGCCACCTTCTGCTGCCCGTAGGCCAGCGGCAGCAGCCGAGCCTTGGCCGCCTCGCTGCGCACGGCCACGAACTTCCAGTTCTGGAGGTTGAAGGCGGAAGGCGCCGTAGTCGCCAGGGCGACCAGCTCGTCGATCTGCGCATCGCTCAGCGTGCGAGCCGGGTCGTAGCGGTTGGTGGAAATACGCGTTTTCAAGAGGTTTTCAAGGCTCGACATGTTTTTCTCCGTCGGGGGTGAGGGGGAACACGGCTCTACTATGCAAGCCGCCCGGCGCGAGACATAGCCCTAAAGCTGACACCCGGCCTCTCAAAAATGAGAGGATGACGGACCTGGGCACGACGATCGCGCCATGCCCGCCCCTCAACCCGAAACGAGTTGCCGCCATGGACCTGAATGCCGTCGAGATGTTCGTCACCGTGGTGCAGGCCGGCAGCCTGTCCGCCGCCTCGGCCCGCACCGGCGTGCCGCTGCCCACCCTGAGCCGCCGCATCAAGCAGTTGGAGGGCGAGCTCGCGGTGCAGTTGCTGGAGCGTTCGGTGCGCGGCACCCGGCTGACCGATGCCGGCCTGCGCCTCTACGAGCACGCCAGCCGCGGCATCGAGGCGCTGGTCGAGGCGCGCGAGGCGGTGGTCGGCGCCCAGCACGAGCTGAAAGGCTTCCTGCGCCTGTCGCTGCCGCCTTCCTTCGATATCTGGTGGGACCTGCTCGGCGCGTTCCAGGCGCGTTATCCGGGGATCCGCCTGTTCGTGTACACCACCGAGCGGCGCGTCGACCTGATCGTCGACGGCATCGACGTGGCGCTGCGGGTGGGCGCCATCGAGCACGAGTCGATGGTGGCGCGCAAGGTGGTGGCCTACCGGCATCGCCTGGTGGCCAGCCCCGCGCTATTGGCGCGCCTGGGCACGCCCTCGACGCCCGAGGACCTGCACGCGCTGCCCTGTGCGACCTGGGGGCTCGGCGCCTATGCCCAGCCGGTATGGCGCCTGGGCGGGGTGGAGTTCCTGCCGCGCCCGGTGCTGTCGACCAACGACTACGCGCAGCTTCGCAAGCGCGCGCTCGACGGCCAGGTGCTGACCGAGCTGCCGCCCTTCCTGGTTGCCAAGGACCTGCGCGAGGGGCGCCTGAGCGCGGTGCTCGAGGACCATCCGCTGCCGTACCAGGAGCTGAACCTGCTCTACCCCTCGCACCGGCATCCGTCCTCGATCGTCAAGGCCTACCTGGACTTCTGCCGGGAATACTGGATCGCGAAGCCGGACGCGGCGGCGTGGTGAGGCACGAGACCAGGCCATGAAAGCGGAACGGGCCTGCACCGCGCGGACCCAGCCCCGTTCCGTTCTGCCGGATTCACTTGGTTAGCGCGCGGATCCGCCATGCCGAATGGACTAATGTCCTTCTCGACGGCAATATCACGCCAACGGGGCAATACCTTGCTGCATCATCGATCGAACCTGGCCATGATAAATATTCGCAATCTGCCTGCCATCGCGGCGCTCCTCATCGGCACTCTTTTCCTGACATCCTGCACGACGCCGCCGAGCAAGGACAACCCGCCTGACACCATCGCCTCCTCCAGGGCGGGCCTTTCCTGCCGCATGGTCAAACCTGCCTATCCCAAGGCGCTGGCGAAAGCGGGCGGCCACGGAATTGCCTATCTTTACTTCGAAGTCAGTCCGACCGGATCGATTGAAAACATCACAGTGAGGAAGTCGAGCGGTTCCGCCGAGCTCGATCACTCCGCGACAGTCGCATTACGCGCCAGTCATTGCGAACCGTATATTGAAAATGGAAAACCGATACGGGTTTCCGTCACCCAACCGTACAACTTTTCATTGACGCAATACCCACCCGGCACATATAGCGAGGCATCCAAGGCGGCGATCGAACTTCTTCGAAACCAGCCGGCCGAGCAAGAGAGTATCGGCCGCTCCTATCGGGTCGCCATTCCCCTCTGCGATGTCCGGCGGACGCCCAATCAGAACGCACCTGCACTGAAAACCTACCCACAGGGGACGACGGTTACCGTATTCCAGCGGCAACATGAATTCGCGCGGATTTCGCCGGATGGCCAGCCGCCGGAGTGGGTCGTCTTTTCACTGCTTCAACCGTGAGCGGTGCCGCTCGTCGCGCAGCGGCAAAGCGCGCCGAGCCGGGCATCACCATCGCGACACCCGGCACGGCCCAGGCGAGCCGCCACCTCAGCCCTCCACGGCCGCGCGTATCGGCGTCTCGCCGCGCGCCAGCACCGGCACCAGCGCCTGCCCGGTATGGCTGGCCGCCACGCGCGCCAGCGCTTCCGGCGGCGCCGCCGCCACGATCGCGCCGCCGCCCGTGCCGCCTTCCGGCCCGAGGTCGATGATCCAGTCGGCCTCGGCGATCACGTCGAGGTCGTGCTCGATCACCACCACGCTGTGCCCGCCGTCCACCAGCCGGTGCAGCACGCGGATCAGCTTGGCCACGTCGGCCATGTGCAGGCCGACGGTGGGCTCGTCGAGCACGTAGAGCGTGTGCGGCGCCTTCTGCCCGCGCCGGGTGATGTCGTCGCGCACCTTGCTCAGCTCGGTGACCAGCTTGATGCGCTGCGCCTCGCCGCCCGACAGCGTCGGCGAGGGCTGGCCCAGCGTCAGGTAGCCGAGCCCGACGTCCTTCATCAGCTGCAGCGGATGGGCGATGTTCGAGATCGGCGCGAAGAACTCCACCGCCTCGTCGATCTCCATGGTCAGCACCTCGCCGATGTTGCGCCCGCGCCAGCTGACGGCCAGCGTCTCGGGATTGAAGCGCTGCCCGTGGCACACGTCGCAGGGCACCTTCACGTCGGGCAGGAAGCTCATGCCGATGGTGCGCACGCCCTGCCCCTCGCAGGCCGGGCAACGCCCGTCGCCGGTGTTGAAGGAAAAGCGCGAGGCGGTGTAGCCGCGCGCGCGGGCCTCCAGCGTGTCGGCGAACAGCTTGCGGATGGTGTCCCACACGCCGATGTAGGTGGCCGGGCAGGAACGCGGCGTCTTGCCGATCGGCGTCTGGTCGACCTCCAGCACGCGGTCGATCGACTCCCAGCCGGTGATCGACTCGCAGCCCTGCCAGGCATGCGTGACGTTCAGCGAGGGCCGCGGCGCGCTGCGCGCCAGCACGCTGCCACGCTGGCTGGCCGGCGCCGCGTCCTGGCCGGCGGCCTTGCGCGCGCGGCGCGTGGCCGGCGAGGACAGCACCGAGCGCCCCACCGCGTCGAGCAGGTTGGCCATCAGCACGTCGCGCGCCAAGGTGGACTTGCCCGAGCCGCTCACGCCCGTCACCGCCACCAGCCGCGCCAGCGGGATCCCCACCGTGACCTCGCGCAGGTTGTGCAGCTTGCCGCCATGCACGGTCAGCCATTGCTCCGGCACCGCCTGCGCGCCCTTGCGGCCCGGCGGCACCACGCTGCGGCGCGACTGCAGCGGATGCACGATCGGCTCGGCCAGGTAGCGGCCGGTCAGCGAGGCCGACTGCGCGGACAGGTCGGCCACGCCGCCCTGCGCGACCACCGTGCCGCCGCGCTTGCCAGCGCCGGGGCCGACGTCGATCACGTGATCGGCGCGGCGGATGGTGTCCTCGTCGTGCTCGACCACCACCAGCGTATTGCCCTTGTCGCCGAGCTTGCGCAGCGCGTTCAGCAGGATCTGGTTGTCGCGCGGGTGCAGGCCGATGGTCGGCTCGTCGAGCACGTAGCAGACGCCCTGCAGGTTGCTGCCGAGCTGCGCGGCCAGCCGGATGCGCTGCGCCTCGCCGCCCGACAGGCTGGGCGCGGCGCGGTCCAGGCTCAGGTAGCCGAGCCCGACTTCCTCCAGGAAGGCCAGGCGGCTGCCGATCTCGCTGACGATGTCGCGCGCGATCTGCGCGTCGCGCCCCTCGAGCCGCAGCGCGTCGATCCACTCGCGCGTCTGCGAGACGGTCCATTGCGCGACCTCGACGATCGAGTGCGCGTCGAAGGTGACGGCGCGCGCCGAGGGATTCAGGCGCGTGCCATGGCAATCCGGGCAGGGCTGGTCGCCCAGGCCTTCCGGTTCCTGCTCCTCGGAGGGCAGGGTCTGCTCGCGGCCGCGGCCGTCCTCGGCGCCCAGCACCGTGTCGTCGTAGGCGGCGCGCTGCTCGCGCGTGAGCGCCAGGCCCGTGCCCACGCAGGTGGTGCACCAGCCATGCTTGCTGTTGTACGAGAACATGCGCGGGTCCAGCTCGGGATAGCTGGTGCCGCACACCGGGCAGGCGCGCTTGACCGACAGCACCTTGGTCTGGCCGATCCGCGCGGTCGCCCCGCGCCCGGCCAGCGCCTCGCCCAGGCCGTCGAGCGGCGCGAGCAGGTGCAGCACGCCCTTGCCGATCTCGAGTGTCTCGTCCAGGCGGCGGCGCAGCTCGGCCTCGTTGTCGGGCGACACCACCAGGTCGGCCACCGGCAGCTCGATGGTGTGTTCGCGGAAGCGGTCGAGCTTGGGCCAGGGGTCGACCGGCACGAATTCGCCGTCCACGCGCAGGTGCGAGTTGCCGCGCGCCTTGGCCCACTTGGCCAGGTCGGTATAGACGCCCTTGCGGTTGACCACCAGCGGCGCGAGCAGCCCGACGTGCTGGCCGCGATGGTCGCGCAGCAGTTGCGCGGCGATCGACTCCACCGTCTGCGAGGTGACCGGCGTGCCGTCGTGGATGCAGTGCTGCAGGCCCAGCTTCACGTACAGCAGGCGCAGGAAGTGCCAGACCTCGGAGGTGGTGGCCACCGTGCTCTTGCGGCCGCCGCGCGACAGGCGCTGCTCGATCGCCACGGTGGGCGGGATGCCGTACACGGCATCCACCTCGGGGCGCCCGGCCGGCTGCACGATCGAGCGCGCGTAGGCGTTCAGCGATTCGAGGTAGCGGCGCTGCCCTTCATGGAACAGGATGTCGAAGGCCAGCGTCGACTTGCCCGAGCCGGACACGCCGGTGATCACGTTGAACTTGCCGTGCGGGATGTCGACGTCGAGCGACTTCAGGTTGTGCTCGCGCGCGTTGACGATGCGCACCACGTCCTCGCCCTCGATGGCGCGCCGCTCGCGCACCGCGTTGAGCTTGGCCTGCAGCGGCACGCCGTGCTCGGCAAGCTCCGCCTCGGCGGCCATGGCGCGCTCGTATTGCGCCAGCGCCGCGCCGGTATGCGAGCCGGCGCAGGCCTTGACGTCCTCGGGGGTGCCGGCGCACAGCACCAGGCCGCCGCCGTCGCCGCCTTCCGGGCCCAGGTCGATCAGCCAGTCGGCGGCGCGGATCACGTCCAGGTTGTGCTCGATCACGATCAGCGAATGGCCGCTCGCCAGCAGCTTGCCGAAGGCCTGCATGAGCTTGGCGATGTCGTCGAAGTGCAGCCCGGTGGTGGGCTCGTCGAACATGAACAGGCGCTCGGCGCTCGCCGCCTTGGCGGCCTTGCCGCGCGCGCTGCCCGCCGCCGATTCGGCCAGGAAGCCGGCCAGCTTCAGGCGCTGGGCCTCGCCGCCCGACAGGGTCGGCACCGGCTGGCCCAGCTTCACGTATTCGAGCCCGACGTCGACGATCGGCTGCAGCACGCGCAGCACCTCGGCGTCGCCGGCGAAGAAGGCCGCCGCCTCGCTGACGGTCAGGTCCAGCACCTCGGCCACGTTGAGCAAACGGCCGCCGCGCTCGATGCGCACCTCCAGGATCTCGGGGCGATAACGCTGGCCGTCGCAATCGGGACAGCGCAGGTAGACGTCGCTGAGGAACTGCATCTCGACGTGCTCGAAGCCGGAGCCGCCGCAGGTCGGGCAGCGCCCCTCGCCGGTGTTGAAGCTGAACATGCCGGCGCCGTAGCCGCGCTGCAGCGCCAGCGGCGCCTTCGCGAACAGCTTGCGGATCTCGTCGAAGGCGCCCACGTAGCTGGCCGGGTTCGAGCGGGTGGTCTTGCCGATCGGCGACTGGTCGACGAACACCACGTCGCTGACCTGGTCGGCGCCGGCCAGGCGCCGGAACGCGCCCGGCGCCTCGGTGGCCTTGCCCATGTGGCGCGCCATCGCCGGATAGAGCACGTCCTGCAGCAGGGTCGACTTGCCCGAGCCCGACACGCCGGTCAGGCAGACCAGCCGCTGCAGCGGGATCTCGACCGTGACGTCGCGCAGGTTGTGCTCGCTGGCGCCTTCCAGCACCAGCCGCGGCGTGCTCGCGTCCACCGCGCGGCGCGACCATTGCGAGGCATGCGCCACCTCGCGGCGGCCGCCCAGGTAGGCGCCGGTCAGCGTGTCGGCCGAGCGGATCTCGCCGGGCGTGCCGTCGTAGACGATGCTGCCGCCGCGCTCGCCGGGGCCGGGGCCCATGTCGATCAGGCGGTCGGCGGCCAGCATCACCGAGGGATCGTGCTCGACCACCACCAGCGTGTTGCCGGCGTCGCGCAGCCGCTGCATGGCCTCGACGATGCGGTTCAGGTCGCGCGGATGCAGGCCGATGCTGGGCTCGTCGAGCACGAACAGGGTCTTGGTCAGCGAGGTGCCCAGCGCGGTGGTCAGGTTGATGCGCTGCACCTCGCCGCCCGACAGGGTTCGGCTCTGGCGGTCCAGCGTCAGGTAGCCGAGGCCGACGTCGCAGAGGTATTTCAGGCGCGTGCGCACCTCGGCCAGCAGCAGCTTGAGCGCATCGTCGAGCAGCGCGCTGGGCAGGCTGATGCCGTCGAAGAAGCGGCGGATCCGCTCGATCGGCAGCAGCATCAGGTCGTGCACGGTCAGGCCCGGCAGCGCCTCCAGCTGGGCGCGGTTCCAGTCGACGCCGCGCGGCATGAAGCGCGCGGCCGGCGCCAGCACCGCGTCGGCGTCGGCCTTCGAGCCGAGCCGCCACAGCAGCGATTCGGTCTTCAGGCGCGCGCCGCCGCAAACCTCGCAGGGCGTGTAGCTGCGGTACTTCGAGAGCAGCACGCGGATGTGCATCTTGTAGGCCTTCGACTCCAGATAGCCGAAGAAGCGCTTCACGCCGTACCACTGGGTCTGCCACTTGCCGTCCCAATCCGGCGAGCCGTTGATCACCCAGTCGCGCTCGGCATCCGTCAGCTCGCCCCAGGGCGTGCCGCGGCGGATCTTCGCGCGCTCGGCATAGCGCATCAGGTCGTCCTGGCACTCCTTCCAGGCCGGCGTCTGCATCGGCTTGATCGCGCCCTCGCGCAGCGTCTTGCGCGCGTCGGGAATCACCAGGCCCAGGTCGACGCCGATCACGCGGCCAAAACCGCGGCAGGTCTCGCAGGCGCCATAGGCCGAGTTGAACGAGAACAGCGCCGCCTGCGGCTCGGCATAGCGCAGGTCGCTGTCGGGATGATGCAGGCCGGTGGAGAAGCGCCAGACCTGCGGCTCGGGCGCGGCTTGGTCGGCGTTCTCCGGCGCCGGCGCCAGCACGTAGACGTTGACGCGACCGGCGCCGCGCCTGAGCGAGGCCTCGATCGCCTCGACCACGCGCGCCTTCTCCGTGTGCTGCAGGCGAAAGCGGTCGGCCACCACGTCGAGCACCTTGCGCGTGCCCGCCTCGGACACCACCTCGCGCTGCGCCTGCACGCGCGTGTAGCCGCTCGCCGACAGCCACTGCTCGACCTCCTCGGCCGTCACCGCCTCGGGCAGCTCGACCGGGAAGGTCACCACCAGGCGCGGGTCCTCGCCGGCCGTGCGCGCGGCCAGCTCGGCGTAGATCGTCTCGGGCGTGTCATGCCGCACCGGCTGCGCGGTCTTGCGGTCGAACAGCTCGGCCGCGCGCGCGTAGAGCAGCTTCAGGTGGTCGTTCAGCTCGGTCATGGTGCCGACCGTCGAGCGCGAGCTGCGCACCGGGTTGGTCTGGTCGATCGCGATCGCGGGCGGCACGCCGTCCACGCGGTCCACCTGCGGGCGGTCCATGCGGTCCAGGAACTGCCGCGCATAGGCGCTGAAGGTCTCGACGTAGCGGCGCTGGCCCTCGGCATAGAGCGTGTCGAACACCAGGCTCGACTTGCCCGACCCCGACGGACCGGTCACGACCGTCATCTCGCCGGTGCGCAGGTCGAGATCGACATTCTTGAGATTGTGCTGGCGTGCTCCGCGAATGCGGATCAGATGGCTGGATGACAATTGGCCTGTCCGTGTGAAGGGGTTGAACGGGTCTGGCGGGCCGCGAAGGTGCGTCATGCCCGAATGACTGCGACACTATACTGTATATTCATACAGCCTTCACGACGCCCCGCGGGCCGGGGATGCTGGCGGCTCCCGGCCGATCCGGCCGACTGAAAGACACGACCGATCGAGGCCGGTTCCAGCTTCAGTCGAGCGGCGGCACCGCGCCTTCCGACAAGGTCTTGAGCAGGCGCGCGCGGCGCCGCTCGAGCTCGGCGATCTGGTGCTCGATGGCTTCCAGGCGCTGGCGCTGCACCTCGCTGATCTGGTCGCAGGAGCGCGCGCCCTCGATCAGCAGCATGCAGTCGGGGAAACCGCGGATCTCGTCGAGCGTGAAGCCGGTCGCGATCATGCGCTGGATCTGCCTGACCTGCGCGACCGCCTGCGCCGGGAAGCGGCGATAGCCGTTGTCGGCGCGCGACGAGGCCAGCAGGCCATGCTCGTCGTAGTGGCGGATCGAGCGCACGCTGGCGCCGGTGCGCCGGGCCAGCGCGCCGATCGTCAGCCATTCCGGGGAGTTCGAGGCGTTCATGGGCGGCAGGCTAGCATGTTTCGCTTGACCCTCACACTGGTGTGAGGGTCGAGACTGGGTGGACCTTCACTTCAGAGGAATCCCCTCATGTCCGCCCGTTCGTTGTTCCCCTCTTTATTCCGCCCGCTGTCCCGCCTGCTGCTGGCCGTGCTGTCGTCGGCCACGCTGTTCGCCGTCGCGCCCGCCGCGCAGGCCGCCCCCGATCACTACACCGTCACCTCGAAGGACGGCGTGAGGATCGCCGTCGAGGAAAGCGGCAACCCGGACGGCCCCGCCGTGATCCTGATCCACGGCCTGCTCGGCAGCCGCCTGAACTGGGATGCCCAGCTGCAGAGCCCGGACTTGCGCCGGTTCCGGCTGATCAGTTACGACCTGCGCGGCCACGGCTTGTCCGACAAACCCGCCGGCGCCGAGCCGTATCATGACGGGCGCCGCTGGGCCGACGACCTCGACGCGGTGATCCGCGGCGCGCATGCCAAACGGCCGGTGCTGGTGGGCTGGTCGCTGGGCGGCGTGGTGATCTCCAACTACCTGGCCGCCTATGGCGACGGCGATATCGGCGGCGCCGTGTACGTGGACGGCGTGGTCGAGCTGAAGCCGGAGCAGTTGGTCAGCCATCCCGAGGTTTACCGGGACATGACATCGCCCGAGCTGCGGACGCATCTCGACGGCGAGCGCCGCTTCCTGGCGCTGTGCTTCCACCGCCAGCCCGATGCCGCGCGGTTCGAGCGGCTGCTCGCCAATGCCGCGATGGCCTCGTGGGACATGCAGCGCGCGGTGCCGGGCATGACCGTGGCGGCCGCCGAGGGCTTGAGCCGCGCGCACGTGCCGCTGCTGTTCATCCAGGGCGGCCGCGACGCGCTGGTCGATACGCCGGCCACCCTGGCCCGCGCCCGCGCGCTGAACCCGCGCATCGCGAGCAAGCTGTACGAGGAATCGGGCCACGCGCCCTTCATCGAGGAACCCGAGCGCTTCAACCGCGATCTGGCCGATTTCGTCGGATCGCTGTCCGCCGCACAACCCTGAGCCAAGGAGGCAAGCATGAGCATCGACACGCCGCCGCCCGGCGACGACGATTTTTTCCCCGGCTTCGCGCCGCTCGAGATCGAGGCCGGCGAGGTGGCGTTTCGCGGCCGGATCGGCGGCGACGGGCCGCCGGTCCTGCTGCTGCACGGTTATCCGCAGACCCATCTGGCCTGGCGCCGGATCGCGCCGACGCTGGCGCGCTCGCACACGGTGATCGTGCCGGACCTGCCCGGCTACGGCGCCAGCCGCATCCGCCAGCCGTCGCCGCGCTGGAGCAAGCGGCGCGTGGCCGGCGCGCTGCTCGCGCTGATGGACGCGCTCGGCCATCCGCGCTTCGCGGTGGTCGGCCACGATCGCGGCGCGCGCGCCGGCTAACGGCTCGCGCTCGACCACCCGCGGCGCGTGAGCGCCTATGCCTCGCTGAGCGTGGTGCCCACGCTCGATGCCTTTGCCGGCGTCGACCGGGCCTTCGCGTTGAACGCCTGGCACTGGTTCTTCCTGGCGCAGCCGGCCGGGTTGCCCGAGCGGATGCTGGCCGCCGATCCCGATGCCTTCATCGATGCCGCGTTGGCCAGGATGGCCGGCGGCCTGGAGCGGGTCGAGCCGCGCGCGCTCGCGGCCTATCGCGCCGCGTTCCGCGATCCCGAGGTGCGCCACGCGATCTGCGAGGACTATCGCGCGGCGGTGGAGGAGGACCTGGAGCACGACGCGGCCGACCGGGCGGCCGGGCGACAGCTCGACTGCCCGGTGCTGGTGCTATGGGGTGAAAAGGAACGCCGCGCGGACGCGCCCTCGCCGGTCGAGACCTGGTCGCGCTGGGCGGCGACGGTGAGCGGCCACGGGCTGCCGGCCGGGCATCTGCTGCCCGAGGATGCACCGGAGCCGGTGCTCGCGGCCTTGGCGGCGTTGCTGGGCGAAAGCGCCTGAGCACGAGGCGGGCGCCGTGCTGGCCGAACGGCCCCGGCGCGCGGCAGCCGGGGCGCGGCGGCGCATCGCTGCGCCG
>NZ_VWWC01000072.1:0-34044 GCF_011753175.1 Burkholderia sp. Cy-637
TGAGGCCGCGCGCGCCTGGGTGCGCCGCGTGATGGCGCAGGTGAAGCCGGCCGGCTACGCGCAGGCCACCCATCTGCTCGCGAACGCCGACCTGGCCGCCGATCTCGCCGCCTGGCGGGCGATGAGCGACGCCGCCGGCGCCGCGCGCGTGGAGGTGATGGTGGGCGCCGAGGACGGCATCACGCCGCCGAACGCCTGCGAACGGATCGCGGCGGCGGCCGGCGTGGCGCTGCGCATCGTGCCGCGCGCCGGCCATGCCGGCTACGTGGAGGCACCCGAGCGCTACTCGGCGCTGATCGGCGCGTTCTGCGCGCGCTGCGACGAATCATGGAGACAGGCATGAACCCGACCCAACTCGCCCTGCGAAGCGAGCCGGCCGACAGCGGCGCGTCCGAGGCGGATGCCGCGAACGGCGCCTACGTGGTACCGGGCCTCGAACGCGGGCTGCGGATCCTCGCGGAATTCTCGCCGCGCGAGCCGGTGCTGGGCGCGCCGGAATTGTCGAAGCGGCTCGGCATTCCGCGCACCACGGTGTTCCGGCTGCTGCAGACGCTCGAATCGCTGGGCTTCCTGGAGCGCGCCGACAAGGACCGCAATTACCGGCTCGGCGTGGCGGTGCTGCGCCTGGGCTTCGAATACTTGAGCTCGCTGGAGCTGACCGACCTGGGCCTGCCGGTGATCGAGGGCCTGCGCGAGGCGACCGGCTTCACCACCCATATCGTGATCCGCGACGGCCGCGACGTGGTGTTCGTCGCCAAGGCGCAGAGCGCGGCGCCGGCCTTCAGCTCGATTCGCGTCAACGTCGGCACGCGGCTGCCCGCGCATGCCACCACCCACGGCCACGTGCTGATGGGCGACCTGAGCGAGGCCGAGCTGCGCGCGCTGTACCCCGAGCGCCAGCTCGAACGCGCCACGCGCGCCACGCCCGACAGCCTGGAGGCGCTGCTCGCGCTGGTCCGCGAGGATGCCGCGCGCGGCTACGGCATCAGCAACGCCTCGTTCGAGCGCGGCATCTCGGTGGTCACCGCGCCGGTGCGCAACGACACGCAGCGCATCGTGGCGGCCGTCACGGTGACGGTGCCGAAACCCGAGATCGACGCGGCGCTGATCGCCGACGGCCTGGTCGAGAAGGTCGTGAGGGCGGCCAATGAACTGTCGCGGCGGCTCAATTACCGCTCCGATGATGAGAACTCCTATCTGAAGGCATTGGGATTGCGATGATCGAAATCGATCTGACCGGGCAGGTGGCGGTGGTGACGGGCGGCTCGTCCGGCATCGGCCTGGCCACCGCCGACTTGTTCCTGCAGGCAGGCGCCTCGGTGGCGATCTGCGGGCGCGACGCCGAGCGGCTCGCGCAGGCCGAGGCCGGGCTGCGCGAGCGCCACCCGAGCGCGCCGCTGCTGGCCGCGCGCTGCGACGTGCTCGACGCGGGCCAGGTCGAAGCCTTCGCCGGCGCGGTGGCGGCCCGTTTCGGTCGCGCCGACATGCTGGTCAACAACGCGGGGCAGGGGCGCGTGTCGAGCTTCGCCGACACGAGCGACGAGGCGTGGCGCGAGGAGCTAGACCTCAAGTATTTCAGCATCATCCGCCCGACGCGCGCTTTCCTGCCGATGCTGCGCGAGGCGCCGGCGGCCTCGATCAGCTGCGTGAATTCGCTGCTCGCGCTGCAGCCCGAGCCGCACATGGTGGCTACCTCCTCGGCGCGCGCCGGCGTGCTCAGCCTGGTCAAGTCGCTCGCCACCGAACTCGCGCCGCAGGGGATCCGCGTCAACTCGATCCTGATCGGCATCGTCGAGTCGGGGCAGTGGCACCGCCGTCACCAGCGCGAGGCGCAGCCGGGCCAGGACTGGGAAACCTGGACGCAAGGCATCGCGCGCGCCAAGCGCATTCCGCTCGACCGGTTCGGGCGGCCCGAGGAGGCCGCGCGAGCCCTGTTCCATCTAGCCACTTACCTGTCCTCCTATACGACGGGCAGCCATATCGACGTTTCCGGAGGCTTTGCACGCCATGTCTGACATCCAACGCACCACGGTCGGCGAACTGATCGCGGCCTTTCTCGAACACTGCGGCGTGAAGACCGCCTTCGGCGTGATCTCGATCCACAACATGCCGATCCTCGACGCGATCCACCGGCGCGAGCGGATCCGCTACGTCGGCGCGCGCGGCGAGGCCGGCGCGGTCAACATGGCCGACGGCCTGGCGCGCGTCTCGGGCGGCCTGGGAGTGGCCTTCACCAGCACCGGCACGGCCGCCGGCAACGCGGCCGGCGCGATGGTCGAGGCCCTCACGGCCGGCACCGCGCTGCTGCACATCACCGGGCAGATCGAGACGCCCTACCTGGACCAGGACCTCGCCTACATCCACGAGGCGCCGGACCAGCTGACCATGCTCGGCGCGATCTCCAAGGCGGCCTACCGCGTGCGCACCGTCGAATCGGTGCTGCCCACGCTGCGCGAGGCGGTGCGCGTGGCGCAGACCGCTCCGAGCGGCCCGGTCTCGGTGGAGATCCCGATCGACATCCAGGCCGCCGAGATCGAGTGGCCCGCCGATCTCGCCCCCGCCCACGTGGCGCCGCGCGAACACGACAGCGCGCGCGTCGCGCAACTGGCCGAGCAACTGGCCGCCGCGCGCCGGCCGCTGCTGTGGCTCGGGGGCGGGGCGCGGCACGCGCGCGCCGAGGTGGAGCGGCTGGTGGCGCTCGGCTTCGGCGTGGTGACCAGCGTGCAGGGGCGCGGCGTGCTGCCCGAGGATCATCCGGCCACGCTGGGCGCCTTCAACGTGCATGGCGCGGTGGAGCAGTTCTATCGCGGCTGCGATGCGCTGGTGGTGGTCGGCTCGCGGCTGCGCGGCAACGAAACCCTGAAGTACAAGCTGGCGCTGCCCGAGCCGCTCTACCGCATCGACGCCGACGCGCTGGCCGACAACCGCGGCTATCGCAACGCGCTGTTCGTGCATGGCGACGCGAAGCGCGTGCTGGCCGAGCTGGCCGACCGCCTCGAAGGGCGCATGCAGGTCGACCCGGCTTTCGCGGCCGAGCTGGCCGCCGCGCGCGAGGCGGCGGTGGCCGACGTGGCCGAGGGGCTCGGCCCGTATCGGCAACTGGTCGAGACGCTGCAGGCCGAGGTCGGCCGCGACTACAACTGGGTGCGCGATGTGACCATCTCGAACAGCACCTGGGGCAACCGGCTGCTGAAGATCTTCGAGCCGCGCGCGGGCGTGCATGCGCTGGGCGGCGGCATCGGCCAGGGCATGCAGATGGCGATCGGCGCGGCGTTGGCCGGCAGCGCCGCGAAGACGGTCTGCCTGGTCGGCGACGGCGGCCTGATGGTCAATGTCGGCGAGCTGGCCACGGCCGTGCAGGAACGCGCCGACCTGATGATCGTGCTGATGAACGACCAGTGCTACGGCGTGATCCGCAACATCCAGGACGCGCAATACGGTGGCCGGCGCTGCTTCGTCGAGCTGCACCAGCCCGACTTCGCGCAGTTCTGCGCGAGCCTGGGCCTCAGGCATCACCGCATCGCCTCGCTCGACCAGGCCGAGGCGGCGATCCGCGACGGCCTGGCCCATGCGGGGCCGGTGCTGGTCGAGGTCGACATGCTGTCGGTCGGCGCCTTCACCACCGCCTTCGCCGGGCCCCCCGTCAAGCAGCCGCTCGACCAGGAGCAGCAATATGCATAAGCCGGCGGCGCAGGCGGGCGGCGGCGCGCTGCTCGAAGTGGCGATGATCGGCTTCGGCGCGATCGGCGCGGCCGTCTATCGCGCGGTCGAGCACGACACGGCGCTGCGCGTGGCCCACGTGATCGTGCCGGCGCACCAGCGCGACGCGGTGCGCGCCGAGCTGGGCGAGCGGGTCGACGTGGTGAGTTCGGTCGAGGCGCTGTCGAGCCATCCGCGCTTCGCGCTCGAATGCGCCGGGCACGGCGCGCTGGTCGATCACGTGGTGCCGTTGCTGCAGGCCGGCACCGATTGCGCGGTGGCCTCGATCGGCGCCTTGTCGGACCTGGCGCTGCTCGACACGCTCTCGCAGGCGGCCGACCAGGGCCAGGCCACGCTCACGCTGCTGTCGGGCGCGATCGGCGGGATCGACGCGCTGGCCTCCGCCAGGCAGGGCGGCCTGGACGAGGTGGGCTACATCGGCCGCAAGCCGCCCACCGGCTGGCTCGACACGCCGGCCGAGGCGGTTTGCGAGCTGCGCACGCTGACGGTCGAGCAGGTCATCTTCGAGGGCAGCGCGCGCGACGCGGCGCGGCTCTACCCGAAGAACGCCAACGTGGCCGCCACCGTGGCGCTGGCCGGGCTCGGGCTCGATCGCACGCGCGTGACCCTGATCGCCGATCCGGCCGTGACGCGCAACGTGCATCGCATCGTGGCGCGCGGCGCGTTCGGCGAGATGTCGCTGGAGATGTCGGGCAAGCCCTTGCCGGACAACCCGAAAACCTCCGCGCTGACGGCATTCAGCGCGATCCGCGCGCTGCGCAACCGCGCCGCGCGCTGCGTGATCTGAGCGAGCGGCGGCGCCGGCCTGGCCGCGCCGCCGCCCGGGCACGCGATGCCTTGTTGAGGATGACCGAGGACAGACGATGACAGCATTCGATTTTCCGCTGGTGCCGACCGGCGAGATCCTGATCGGCGGCGAATGGCGGCCGGGCCGCGGCGCCGCCACGGCGAGCCTGTATCCCGCCGACGGTTCGCTGAACCGCGAGATCGCGATGGCCGACGCGCAGGACGCGCGCGACGCGCTGGAGGCGGCCGACGCCGCCTGGCGACGCGGCGACTGGGCCGGGCTCAAGCCGCACCAGCGCGCCGCCGTGCTGCACCGGATCGCCGATCTGGTGCAGGCCAACCACGAGCAGCTCGCGCAGATTCAGCGGCGCGACAACGGCAAGCCGATCAGCGAGACGCGCGCGCTGGTGACGAGCGCCGCCAATACCTTCCGCTACTTCGCGGCGGCCGCCGAGACCTTCGAGGAAGCGCTCACGCCCTCGCGCGGCGACTACCTCACGATGAGCGTGCACGAGCCGCTCGGCGTGGTGGCCGCCATCACGCCCTGGAACTCGCCGATCGCCTCCGACGCGCAGAAGCTCGGGCCGGCGCTGGCGGCCGGCAACGCGGTGGTGCTCAAGCCGGCCGAGGTCACGCCGCTGGCCTCGCTGGCGCTGGCGCGGCTCTGCGAGCAGGCCGGCGTGCCGCGCGGGGTGATCTCGGTGCTGCCGGGCAAGGGCTCGGTGGTGGGCGATGCGCTGGTGCGCGACGCGCGCGTGAAGAAGGTGTCGTTTACCGGCGGCACCGAGGTCGGGCGCGGCATCGCGCGGCTCGCCGCCGAGCGCTTCATGCCGGTGTCGCTGGAGCTGGGCGGCAAGTCGCCGACCATCGTGTTCGACGACGCCGATCTGGACCACGCCGTGAACGGCGTGCTGTACGGCATCTTCAGCTCCTCGGGCGAATCCTGCATCGCCGGCTCGCGCCTGTTCGTGCAGCGCGGCCTCTACGACGCCTTCGTCTCGCGCCTGGTCGAGCGGGCCCGCGCGCTGCGGGTCGGCGATCCGGCCAGCGAGCGCACCCAGATGGGGCCGCTGATCACCGCCCAGCACCGCGCCTCGATCGAATCCTATGTCGCGCTGGGGCGCGAGGAGGGCGGCCGCGTGCTGTGCGGCGGCGAGCGCCCGGGCGGCGACGGCCGCGAGCAGGGCTACTACTACCTGCCGACCATCCTCGATGGGCTGTCCAACCAGGCGCGCATCTGCCAGGAGGAGATCTTCGGGCCGGTGCTGGTGGCGATGCCCTTCGACGACGAGGCCTCGCTGCTGGCGATGGCCAATCGCAGCGTGTTCGGGCTCGCCGCCGGCATCTGGACGCGCGACTACAAGCGGGCCTGGCGCGTGGCGCGCGCGCTCGAGGCCGGCACGGTGTGGATCAACACCTACAAGCAGTTCTCGATCTCGACGCCGTTCGGCGGCTGGAAGGACAGCGGCCAGGGCCGCGAGAAGGGGCGGCTGGGGATCGTCGAGTACATGCAGCAGAAGAGCCTCTACTGGGGCCTCAACGACTTGCCGCTCGCGTGGGCGAATTGAACGGGAGCACGATGCGATGACCATCCTTGGAATCGAACAGATCACCTACGGCGTGACCGACCTGGACGCCTGCCGGCGCTTCTTCGCCGACTGGGGCTTGAAGGAGGTGAAGCACGACGCGGGGCAGGCGCGCTTCGAGACGCTCAACGGCTGCACGGTGCGGCTGGTGGCGGCCGACGATGCCTCGCTGCCGCCCGCCTTCGAGGCCGGCCCGACGCTGCGCGAAGTGACGTGGGGCGTGGCCACGCGCGCCGAGCTCGACGCGCTGCGCGGCCGTTTCGCCGGCCAGCCGGGCCACTTCGAGACCGACGAGGCGGTGGGCTGCCTGGACCCGATCGGCATGGCGATCCGGGTCGAGATCACGCGGCGCCGACCGCTCGACCTGCAGGGCTCGCCCTCGAACGTCTGGGGCCTGCCGGCCGCGCGCGTCGACCAGCCCAGCCCCGTCTACGAGCGCGCCGAGCCGGTCGAGGTCGGGCACGTGGTGTTCTTCACCGACCGCCTCGCCGAGCAGGCCGCGTTCTACCAGGAACTGCTCGGCTTCGAGACCTCGGACCGCTATCCGGGGCGCGGCGCCTTCCTGCGCTGCGCGCCGCACGGCGGCCATCACGACCTGTTCCTGCTGCAGTTGCCCAACGGCAAGCGCGGCCTGAACCACGTCGCCTTCACCGTGCGCGACATCCACGAGGTGTTCGGCGGCGGCCTGCATATCAGCCGCCGCGGCTGGACCACCCAGCTCGGCCCGGGGCGCCACCCGGTGTCGTCGGCCTACTTCTGGTACTTCCAGAACCCGGCCGGCGGCCTGATCGAGTATTACGCCGACGAGGACGTGCTGACGCCCGAATGGCAGCCGCGCGATTTCGAGCCGGGCCCGACCGTGTTCGCCGAATGGGCGATCGACGGCGGCATCGACGGCCATACGCGCCGCCAGAAGCAGGCCGAGGCGCCGGCCGGCGCCTTCATGACGGAGCGCAAGCATGGCTGAGGATCGCATCGAGACCGTCGCCGTGATCGGCGGCGGACAGGCCTCCGGCTGGGTGGCGAAGACGCTGCGCGCGGAAGGCTATACCGGGCGGCTGGTGATGATCGCCGACGAGACGCATCCGCCCTACGAGCGCCCGCCGCTGTCGAAGGCGGTGCTGGCGGGCGAGGCCGACGCGGCCAGTACCCACCTGCTGAAGCCGGACGAGCTGGCCGGGCTCGCGATCGAGCGTTGGCAGCCCGAGCGGGCCACGGCGATCGATCGCGAGCGGCGCGTCGTGCGCACCGAGTCGGGCCGCGAGCTGGACTACGACCGCCTGGTGATCGCCACCGGCGGCGCGGCGCGGCGGCTGCCCGAGTCCATCGTCAGGACGCCGAAGCTGCATTACCTGCGCACGCTCGACGAGGCGGCCGAGCTGGGCCGCACGCTGCGCGCGAGCCGCCGCGTGCTGGTGATCGGCGGCGGCTGGATCGGCCTGGAGGTGGCGGCCACCGCGCGCAAGCTCGGCATCGAGGCGGTGCTGGTCGAGGGCGCGCCGCGGCTTTGCGCGCGCTCGCTGCCGCTGGCCGTGTCCGACTTCCTGCTCGAGCTGCATCGCGCCCAGGGCGTCGAGCTGCGGCTCTGCGCGCAACTGGCCGCGCTCGACCCGCATCCCGAGGACGCTTCGCGCGTGCGTGCCACGCTCGCCGACGGCAGCGTGATCGACGCCGATTGCGCGGTGGCCGGCATCGGCCTGGTGCCGAACCTGGCGCTGGCGCGCGAGGCCGGCCTGGCGGTGGAGGACGGCATCGTGGTCGACGAATACGGTGCCACCAGCGATCCGGCGATCTTCGCCTGCGGCGACGTGGCGAGCCACCCGAACGCCTGGCTGAAGCGCCGCACGCGGCTCGAATCCTGGGCCAATGCGCAGAACCAGGCGATCGCGGCGGCCCGGGCCCTGCTCGGCACGCGCGTGCCCTATGCCGAGATTCCCTGGTTCTGGTCCGATCAGTACGACGTGAACCTGCAGATCCTCGGCGACCCCGGCGACGCCACCACCATGCTGGTGCGCGGCGACCTGGCCGCGCGCCGCGCCACGCTGTTCTTCGTCGACGGCGTCACGCTGCGCGGCGTGATCGCCATCAACACGGCACGCGAACTCAAGCTCGCGCGCAAATGGATGAACCAGGGCCGCGCGGTCGATGGCGCGGCGCTCACCGACACGAGCCGCGCGCTGGCCTAGCGACGCTGCCGCCCACGCCACCCGCTATCGCAGGCCCCAAGGAGAATCCCCGCATGAGCACCTATCCCAGCGTCGTCGCCAGCCCGGCCGTGTCGGCCGCCGCGGCGCCGGCCACGCCCGGCGCGGTCGTCGCGCGTCTCGAACGCCTGCCGACCAATGCGCTGCAGATCCGCGCGCGGGTGCTGATCGGCACCGCTACCTTCTTCGACGGCTTCGACGTGATCACCATCGCGGCCACCTTGCCGTTGCTGATCCACAAGTGGGGGCTCGGGCCGGCGCAGATCGGCTGGCTGATCGCCTCGGGCGCGATCGGGCAGTTGATCGGCGCGATCCTGTTCCCGATGCTGGCCGAGCGGCACGGCCGCGTGCGCGCGATCGCCTGGAGCTCGACCGTGATCGGCGTGACCAGCCTGGCCTGCGGCTTCGCGCCGAGCTTCGCGGCCTTCGTGGCGCTGCGCGTGCTGCAGGGCATCGGCCTGGGCGGCGAGCTGCCGGTGGCGGCCACCTATATCAACGAGATCACGCGCGCCCACGGACGCGGGCGTTTCGTGCTGCTGTACGAGATCGTGTTCCCGATCGGTCTGCTGGCCTCGATGGCGCTGGGTGCCTACCTGGTGCCGCGCTACGGCTGGGAGATCATGTACTTCATCGGCGGGCTGCCGCTGCTGCTGGGCCTGGTGCTGACGCGCCTGGTGCCCGAGTCGCCGCGCTGGCTGGCCTCGCGCGGGCGGCTGGCCGAGGCCGGCGAGGCGCTCTCGCGCTTCGAGGCCTCGGTGCGCGGGACGCTGCCGCCGCCGGCCGGCAGCGAGGAGTTCGACCAGGTGCTGGCGCGCCATCCGCGCCGCCGCGCGCTCGACCTGTTGAGCCCCGCCTATCGCCGGCGCACCATCGCGGTGGCGACGCTGTGGGCCACCTGCGGCTTCATCCAGTACGGGCTGTCCACCTGGCTGCCGACCATTTATCGCGACTTCTACCACGCGCCCTTGCAGCTCGCGCTGAACCTGGCCGTGATCGGCTCGGTGCTGGGCGTGCTCGGTTCGCTGGTGTCGGCGCTGCTGGTGGACGTGGTGGGCCGCAAGCCCGTGATCAGCGTGTCGTTCCTGCTCTGCGCGCTGTCGCTGGCGGCGGCCGGCTACTGGCACGGTGCCTCGGTCTACGTGGTGGCGATCTGCTGCTCGCTGGCGCTGGGGCTGATGGCCTCGGGCTTCATCACCGCCTACGTCTACACGCCCGAGCAGTACCCCACCAGCATCCGCGCCTCGGGCTGCGGGCTCGGCAGCGCCTGGCTGAAGATCGCCTCGTTCGTGGCGCCGATGGTGGTGCCGCACGCGATCCTCGGCGGCAACCTGGCGCCGGCCTTCTACCTGCTCGGCGCGGTGCCGCTGATCGCGGCGCTGACGGTGCACTTCATCGGCATCGAGACCAAGGGGCAGGTGCTGGAGCGGCTGGAAGCCTGAGCGCTCCCAGCGCGGGATGTGAAACGGCCGGCATTGTCATGCCGGCCGTTTTGTTTTGACGCGCGACGCAGGTGCCCTGGACGCGGCTTCGGCGCCGCGTGCTCAGTGCACCGCCGTGACCGGCAGCTTCGTGAGCCGCAGCAGGCGATCGTGCAGGCCCAGGCCGAACACGCGTGCGAGCCAGTGCAGCGGATTGCGGCGCGGCGCGGTCAGCACGATCTCGTCGCAGCGATGCTCCAGCGCGCAGCGCGCGATCGCGTCGGCGGTCGCGCCGAACTTCATGGTCAGCGAGTAGTGCACGCCGGCGTCGCGCAGGATCGTGATGGCCGCGGCCAGGTCGTGCTCGGCCGCGGCGCGGCCGATTTCGTCGAGTTCGCGATGGGTATGGAAGGCGTCGGCGCGCGAGCCGCCCAGCGGCGGTTGCACGTTGACGAGCACCACCTCGGAGGCGCAGCGCTCGCGGTAGAGGAAGGCGGCATGGCGCACGGCCTGCAGCGCGCGCGGGGAGTGGCCGACGGGGACGAGCAGTTTGAGCATGTGGGGCGGCAAGCAGTTCGGATGCGATGCCCGCAGCGTAAACAACCGGTGGTGTCGATCTCGTAAAGAGTGGGCGCTGGGGTATAAAAATCTCGTCAAGATCGGGGCTTGCCGGGTCGCCGATTCGATGCGCCGATTTATCAGACTTGAAAAGGCGTTCAGATTTTCGAGAGATTTTTGAAGATTGGATAATCCGCCCTGTCAAGGTTAACAGGCCTCTTTGATTAATCCCTGGTTGCTAGTGCATTTGACATTCCTTAACCCGTTTCGAGACAAAACGGGGCATCTTCTGCGAGACAATGCGCTGGTCCGTTGATCCGTAGTGCTCAGTAGCGCGATTCGCGAGTAGACCAGAACCATGAACAAGAATAATTACCGGCTGGTATTCAGTCGTATTCGAGGGATGCTGATTGCTGTCGAAGAAACAGCCAATGCGTCAGGCAATGCGTCAGGCAATGCCGGCCGCGGGGAGATGGCGGCAGCCGCGCAGCCGGGCTTCGCGAGGTTCGCCTTGCGCCACGCGGCGTTCGCGGCACTGGTCATGGCGGGAGCGGTGCCGAGCTGGGTCAATGCGCAGATCGTCGGCGGCGGCGCGCATGCCCCGTCGGTTATCCAGACGCAAAACGGGCTGCCCCAGGTCAATATCAACAAACCCGGCAATGCCGGCGTTTCGCTGAATACCTATAGCCAATTCGACGTGCAAAAGCCTGGGGCGATACTCAATAATTCGCCCGTGATCGTCAATACGCAGCAAGCGGGCATGATCAATGGCAACCCGAATTTCGGGCCCAACGATGCCGCGCGGATCATCGTCAACCAGGTCAACAGCAACAACCCGTCCGCCATTCGCGGTTTCGTCGAGATCGCCGGGCAGAAGGCCGAACTCATCATCTCGAATCCGGCCGGCCTGCAGATCGATGGCGGCGGCTTCATCAATACTTCCCGCGCCGTTTTGACGACGGGCGTCCCGTATTACGGCGCGGACGGTTCCGTCGCCGGATTCAACGTGAGTCGCGGCCTCGTCACCGTTTCCGGATCGGGCCTGAATGCCGCCGATATCGACCAGGTCGACATCATCGCGCGCGCGGTCCAGGCCAACGCGGCAATTTACGCCCGGAACCTGAACGTGATCGCGGGGGCGAACCAGGTCAATCACGATACCCTCGCGGCGACGCCGATCCAGGGCGACGGCGCGGCGCCCGCGGTTGCCATCGACGTGGGCCAGCTCGGCGGCATGTACAGCAACCGCATCTTTCTCGTCAGTTCGGGCAATAGCGTTGGCGTGCGCAATGCCGGCAGCATCGCCGCGGATGCGGCCGGCCTGACGCTCACCACGGACGGCCGATTGATCCAGGCGGGGAAGATCAGCTCGCTCGGCAATATCGCGGTTACCGCTGCCGGCGGCATCGACAACAGCGGCACGACCTACAGCCAGCAATCCGTATCGATGAATACCGGCGCGGACATGACGAATGGCGGCATGCTCGCCGCGCAACACGATGTCGGCGTCGACGCCGGCTCGCTGACTTCCACCGGCGGCATGGGCGCGGGCGTGGACGGCAATGGCACGGTCACGCAAGCCGGTGATCTGCGGGTGACGACCACGGGCCAACTGACCGCGACCGGCCAGAACATCGCGGGCGGTAGCGCGATGCTGAGCGGCAAGGGCGTCAGTCTGGCCGGCAGCAAGACGGCGGCGAACGGCTCGTTGGGAGTGAATGCGACGGCGGGCGACATCGATCTGTCGAATGCAACGGCGAGTGCGCAGGGCAGCTTGAGCGCGACAGCCGCAGGCACGCTGGTCAATGATCGCGGCAGTCTTTCCAGCCAGCAAGGCATCACGCTGACGGCTGGCAGCCTGTCGAACCAGGGCGGCACGGTATCGTCGCAAGGCGCGCTCATGGTGCGCACGACCGGGGCGCTGTCGAATCAGGCCGGCACGCTGGTGTCGCAGAACACCGCGGACGTGGAAGGCGGCGCGATCGACAATCAACAGGGCATCATCCAGAGCGCGGGCCGGATGACAGTGACCGGCGCTTCCCTGCGGAACACCGCCGGGCGCGTGACGTCCCTGGGCCGGGATGGACTGTCGATCACGACGAGCGGCCAGATCACGAACGTGGCGGGCACTGTCGCGAACGGCGCGCAAGGCGGCGTAATTGGCGGCGACGGCAGCGTCGAGCTGCAGGCCGGCGGTATCGCGAACCATGGATCGATCAGTGCCGCCACCGACCTGCGGGCCAACTCGCAATCGATCGACAACGGCAGCGGATCGATGACGGCCGGCAAAGACAGCTCGATCGACGCCGGCTCGCATCTGAACAACGCCGCCGGCAGCATCGCCGCCGGTGCGCTGGCGGCGGTTCGCGCCGGCAATCTGGACAACAGCGCGGGCTCGATACAGGCAAGCCAGCTGTCGCTGACGGCGACCGACCTTGAAAACCGGGTGGGCTCGATCGTCCAGACCGGCATGAATCCGACCACGATCGCCGTTTCCGGCACGCTCGACAATAGCTCGGGCACGCTGCAGGCGAACAGCGCCGATCTCAGCCTGAGCCCGGCGACGCTGATCAATGACCACGGCAGGCTTGCGCACGCCGGCAGCGGAACGCTGACCATCGGGACCGGCACCCTGTCGAACCAGGGCGGTTCGATCGCGACCAACGGCGCGCTGGCGCTGACCGCCGCGGCTGTGTCGAATCGAGCCGGCACCTTGTCGGCGCAACGACAGGCCACGCTCGGCGTCCAGTCGCTCGATAACAGCACAGCCGCTTATATCGGCGCCGATAGCGTGACGATCAGGTCGCAGGAAGCGGTCGATAACAAGGCCGGCACGATCGAGTCGAATCACGCCTTGACGATGACGGCCGACAGCCTGGCGAACGACGGTGGCGTCGTTAAGGCGCTCGGCATGGAGGCGCTATCCGTCACCACGGCGAATGCCTTGAGCAACACGGCGGGCGGCGTCATCGGCGGCAACGGCGACGTCTCGATCCAGGCGGGCAGCGCCGACAATTCGAACGGCTCGCTGCTGGCGACGCAATCCCTGTCCGTGCAATCGAATGGTCAATTGAGCAACGCGGCGGGCCTGATCCAGGCCAGCAACGGCAACCTGTCGGCCGGCGCACGAGGTGCGATCCTCAACCAAGGCGGCCAGATCGAGGCCAATGGCGCGGCCGCCACGTTCGAGTTGTCCGGCGCCAGCATCGACAATAGCGACGGCCGCATCGCGAATATCGGCACCGGTGCGACGACGATCGACGGCGGCGCATCGATCACGAATACCGCCGCATCCGGCAAGGCCGGGGCGGGCACGATCGGCGGCAACGGCGACGTGAGCCTGACGGCACGGACACTCACCAACGCCCAAGGCGGCCAGGCACTCGCCGGCCGCGACCTGAGCCTGACTATCGGCAGCCATGCGAGCAATGCCGGTGGCGTGCTGTCGGCAGCCAACAAGCTGACATTCGACGGGAAGAACGCCACGCTGGACAACCGGAACGGGTCCGTGCGAGCAAACGGTGCGCTGTCGCTGACGACCGCATCGATCGACAACACGTCCGGCAGGGTCGGCAACGACGCCGGCAGCGGCGGTAGCGTGTCGATCCAGACCGGTACGCTGCTGAATCAGGGCGGCGCGATCGGTAGCGACCAGGACCTGACGCTGGGCACCGGCAGCTTGTCCGGCGACGGCTCCATCGTCGCGGGCCGCGATGCGTCGATCAAGCTCGCGAGCGACTACACGCAAACGGCGGCCAACAAGCTTCATGCGAACGGGAAGCTGGATTTCACCAGCTCCGGCAAGCTGACGAACCAGGGCGTGCTGGATGCGAACGGCGCGCTGACGGTGAATGTGTCGAACCTCGACAACCAGGGCGGCGCGGATCTGAATTCCGCGGCGACGACGATCAACGCGAACGGCGGCACGATCGATAACGCCGGCCGCATCGAAGGCGATTCGGTCACGATCAACAGCGCCACCCTGAACAACACGGGCACCGTGATCGGCGCCGATGTGACGGCGAACGCGAGCACCATCACGAATGCCGGTGCCGCCGCCGTTTTCGCCGCCGCCAGGCAATTGAACCTGTACGCGACGAACCGATTGTCGAACACAGGCGGCGCGAACCTGTTCAGCATCGGCGATATCCATATCGCGGCGAACGGGCAGCGCGACGCGAGCGGCCTGCTGGCCAACCGCACGCGGAACGTGCTGAACGACCAGTCGACGATCGAAGCCCAAGGCAATATCGAAATCGCCGCCGGCACCTTCACCAACAGCCGCCCCGCGCCGACGGTCGAGACCGAAACCACCGATACGACCACCACGCATCAGACCAAGCGGCAGCAGTTCATCGGCTGCCCGACCGGCAACGCCGCGCCGAATCACGGCGTGTGCTCGTATGCAAGCTGGTCGGGGCCCTACAAGACGCCGCAGACCGCGACCTATTCGGCGAGCCAGGTGGTATCGCAATCGAGCGGGGCCAATCCTGTCGATCGCGCGCTGGTGGTCGACGTCAACGGACAGCAGCAGACGCTGTACTACAACACCCTGACCGTCAACGGCGACGGCAGCGTCACGGCGGTCTATTGGGCGGGTTACGATCCGCACGTCAATTACGCGCCCGATACCGAATACGCGACGCGCAGCGACGGCCATAACGGTTACCAACGCGTCGAGATCTGGCGCGACACCACCTCCACGATTCAGCAGGACAAGATAAGCAGCCAGGCGCCGCAGGCGCAGCTCGTGGCGGGCGGCGGCATCACGATGGCGAATGTCGGCACGATCGACAACGACTACAGCGTGATCACGGCCGGCAAGTCGATCCAGATCGGTGGTTCGCAGCAGAACGGCGCGGTGGGCAGCGGCAGTTACGGCGGCACGGTCGTGAACAATGTCGGCCAGACGCTGTATCTATATCAGACCGACAATATCGTCTCGACGTATGCGTGGAACGAGAATACGACGCAGGATCGCGGCACGATCGTCGAGCCGCCGGTTGTGCATGCACCGATCGCGATCGGCGGGACCAGTGGCACGATCATCGCGAATCAGTCGGTGTCGATCGACGCGCAGGACGTCAATAACCAGAACGTCGCCGCGCAGAATTCCGCGACCGGCGCGACGGGCGGCACGCTCGGCAACAACGCGGCCAATCGAGGCGTGTCGGGAGGCGGCCAGGCCAAGGTCGGCGCGGCCAGCGGCACGACGATCGTCCCGGCGCTGCAATCGGTTGCCAGCGCAACCGGCGCCTTGTCCATCAGCTTGCCGGCGAACGGCATGTATTCGGTCCAGCCCGCACCAGGCCAGCCCTATCTGGTCGTCACCGATCCGCGCCTGACGAGCTATACGAGCTTCATTTCCAGCGACTACATGCTCGGTCAGTTGAACCTGAACCCGGCGAGCATCGAGAAACGCCTGGGCGACGG
Source organism: Burkholderia sp. Cy-637 (assembly GCF_011753175.1). Lineage (NCBI taxonomy): Bacteria > Pseudomonadati > Pseudomonadota > Betaproteobacteria > Burkholderiales > Burkholderiaceae > Burkholderia > Burkholderia sp. Cy-637. The sequence goes on from NZ_VWWC01000072.1 coordinate 15,706, forward strand.
GATGTACGAGCAGCAGATGGTGCGCAACCAGGTCACGCAGTTGACGGGCCGCACGTTCCTGCCCGGCTATGCCAGCGCCGAAGACGAATATCGGGCGCTGATGACGAACGGCGCGAACTACGCGAAGTCGTTCGGCCTGGTGCCCGGCATGGCGCTCACGGCCGCGCAGATGGATGCGCTGACGAGCGATATCGTGTGGCTCGTCGACCAGACGGTGACCCTGGCCGACGGCAGCACCACGCATGTGCTGGCGCCGGTCGTCTACATGGCGCAGACGCACGCGAACGACCTGCAGCCGACCGGCGGGTTGATTGCCGCCGACGACGTCGAAATCCATGCGCTCGGCAGCACGACGAACTCGGGTGTCATCAAGGGCGGCACGAAGACCGTGCTTGCCGCGGCCGATATCCTGAATCGTGGCGGAACGGTATCGAGCAACGGCACCAACGGCACGACCGTCGTATCGGCGAGCCATGACGTGGTGAATGCGTCCGGGATGATCACCGGTAACCGCGTAGCCGTGTCGGCGGGGCGGGATATCGTCAACACGACGCTGGTCGACGCGGTGGGCGTGACGGGAGTGTCGGGCGCGAGCAAGGTCGGTACGAGCTTGATCGGCCGGCAAGCTTCGATCGCTGCAACTGGTGATCTGTCGGTCGAGGCCGGTCGAGACCTGGCGCTGCATGGCGCGAATCTGTCGGCCGGCGGCGATGCGCTGGTCACGGCCGGCCGGGACATCAGCGTGGATACGGTTCAGTCCACCACGAACCAATCGATGTACCTCAACGATCAGCATCATTGGGAGGAATCGAATACCACGAATGTCACGAGCGGCATCAGCGCCGGTGGCAGCTTGGGGATGCAAAGCGGCAACGATACGACGTTCGAAGGCGCGACGGTTTCGGCCGGCAAGGATCTGTCGGTGCTGGCGGGCGGAAATCTCACGGCGACGGCGGTCACGGATACCGCGAAGCTGGACAACGTCGCGGCCGACAGCAAGGCGCGCAAGGAAGTCGATCACGATTACGACGAGCATGCGGTCGGCACGCAATTCACGGCGGGCGGCAATGCCACGCTCGCCGCGGCGAGCAGCGATACGTCGAAGGGCAATGTGCGCCTCACGGGGTCGTCCGTCATATCCGGCACGACGAATGGCGTCGACAACGGCGGTGGTGCCACCAGCGTCGCGGCGACAGGTAATGTCACGATCGACGAGGCACGCGAGGAACACGACAAGTATCAGTCGGTGCAGGTGAATCGCGGCAGCTTCGTCAGCAGCACCAGGACCGATTCGATGCAGGATACGCATGCGAACGTCGGCATCGGCAGCACGGTGTCGGGCAACACGGTCAACATTCAATCCGGCCGCGACCTGAACGTTCAAGGCAGCACGGTGGTTGGTACGAACGATGTGAATCTTGGCGCGGTGAACGACGTCAATATCACGACGTCGCGGGATACGGTCACGCAGGACAGCTATTACCACGAAACACATTCGGGCCTGGGAACCAGCGGCCTGAGCATCAGCATCGGTACGCAGTCGAGGAAGGACACGGATCACGCCTCGTCCGTCACCAACAACGCGAGCACGGTGGGGTCGATCGGCGGCAACCTGAATATCAAGGCCGGCGATACCCTGCATGCAACGGGCAGCGAGCTGATCGCCGGGAAGAACCTGGCCGGCACGGCCGCAAACGTCGTGATCGACTCCGCCACGGATACCAGCAACACGACGCATGGCGAGACGACCCGCAGCAGCGGCATCACGCTCGGCTTGTCGGGCAGCATCGGCGACGCGCTCAACGGGGCCTACCAACAGGCGCAGGCGGCAAGAAGCGGCAGCGGCGACAGCCGCGCGACTGCCCTGCATGCGATTGCGGCGGCAGGTGATGCCGCGATCGGCGTGGCGAGTGTCACCGGCGGCGCGCTGGCCGGCAAGGGCGCGCCCAGCATAGGGATCCAGGTCAGTGTCGGATCGAGTCATAGCCAGCTCGACAGCTCGGAAAACCAGACGACGCAGCGCGGTTCGAGCCTCACGTCGGGCGGCACGACCTCGCTGATCGCGACCGGCAACGGCACCGCGGGCAGCGGCAATATCACCGTTGCCGGCTCGAACGTGTCCGGCAACGATGTGTTGCTGGCCGCGAAGAATCAGATTGACCTGCGGAACACGACGAGCACCGATTCGACGCGCAGTTCGAATTCGTCGTCGGGCGGCAGCGTCGGCGTATCGATCGGCACGAACGGGATCGGCGTTTCGGCGTCGATGTCGCGTGCGCATGGCGACGGCAATAGCGATGCCGCGATGCAGAACAACTCGCATGTCAGCGGTACGAATAGCGTGACGCTGGTCAGCGGCGGCGACACGAACGTGATTGGTGCGACCGTATCGGGGCGTACCGTTGCGGCCGATGTGGGCGGCAATCTGAACCTGCGCAGCGTGCAGGATACGACGATCAGCAAGGCGAATCAGAGCAGCGCGGGCGGCGGGTTCGGGATCAGCACGGCTGGGGGCGGGAATGTCAGCGTCAGTGCCCAGCACGGGAAAGCGGACGGCAATTACGCGGGCGTGAACGAACAGGCCGGGATCCAGGCGGGCGAGGGTGGCTTCAATGTGACCGTCAAGGGCAATACCGACCTGACGGGGGCCGCGATCGCCAGCACGGCCGATCCGTCGAGGAATATCTTGACGACGGGGACGCTGACTTATCGCGACCTCGAGAACCATTCGAGCTATAGCGCGGACAGCAGTGGATTCAGCGCGGGCGCCGGCTTGGGGATAACCGGCAAGGCCACGGGGCCGGGATCCGTCAGCGGGGCGGGCGGCTTCACGCCGATGATTTCGCAATCGGATAGCGGCAGCGAACACGCCCTTACGCGCAGCGGCGTGAGCGCGGGCGCGATCAATATCACGAATCAAGCGGGGCAGACGCAGGAGGTAGCAAACCTGAATCGTGATACGTCGAGCTTGAACGGAACAGTGTCAAAGACACCGGATGTTCAGAATCTGCTGAATCAGCAGGCGGACCTGATGAATGCCGGCCAAGCGGCTGGTCAGGTCGTCGCGCAGGGGATTGCGGCCTATGCGGACACGAAGCAAGAAGACGCACAGCGGGCAGCCGATGCAGCCAAGGCTGTCGGGGATACGACGGCGCAGGCTGCCTATCAGGCAGAAGCTGACTCGTGGGCGGAAGGTGGCACGAATCGCGTGTTGTTGCATACAGCTGGCGGTGCCGCGCTGGCAGGACTGGGCGGGGGTAATGCGCTTGCCGGCGCAGGTGGGGCAGCGCTGTCGTCGGCGATGGCGGGCAAGTTGAATAGCCTCGCGGATGCGGTCGGGGAGAGCACGGGATCGTTGCTGGTGGGCAACGTCTTGTCGAACGTACTGGCTGGGGCGGGCGGCGCGCTGATCGGCGGCACGTCAGGGGCGTTCACGGCGTCGAACGCCGACTTGTATAACCGAAGTGAATGCAACGTCAACGGCACTTGTGGCACGGGAAGTGAATTGCTTGACAAGGGCTTAAAGTATGCTAAGGCCTTTGGTCAGGCGGCATTGGACCTTGTGCCTGGCCATACAATGGCAAGTCAAGCGCAGACTGCTATTGCGAACGGCAATGTGGGCATGGGCGTAGCGTTAGCGGTCGGCTCGATTGGCGATGCGGCTCTTGGTGTTCTAACCTTGGGTGAAGGAAATGCAGTTAAGCAACTTGTTTCAGGGGTCCGCGCGGAGAGTGTGTCAGTGTCGCAAAAAGGATTGGACATTGTTTCCAATCACCTTGTTCAATTTGGTGACGATGCGGCTAATTCTGGTATGTTGCTTCGTCTTCAAAATGCTTTTGCAAATGGTCAAAGAGTAACGGGTGCTGATGCAAATTTTTACTTGCATGAATTGGCGGAGTCAAGTTTCATGCGGCAAGGTATGGCTTATGATGTGGCGCATGCCGCGGCAATAACGAAATATGGGGTTTCGCCATTTTATTTGTATGCGCCGGAAGTTATTGATGCCTATCCAGGCTTGTTTAATAACGCATGGAGAGCCGCTGCTGGGCTTCCCCCACGATAATGAAGACAATTAATTTTGATAAGTTCAAGAAGGCTCGATTTTGGATTGATGAGCTTCCTGATGCGATGTATTGCCCGTCGGATATGGTCGCCTATAAGGTTCCGGTGAACAGTCGGCGGTATGTGGATGTTCAGGTGGCGGCGATCGAATTGCTTGTTCCTCTTGGTGCTCGATCAATGTATGGGTTGATTGGAGGTTCTTTTGAGCCCAATGAAGGTGATGATTTATCTGTTGAGATATACGTGTCGTCTTCGGTGGAGAGGGTTTTCTCTGAAAGTATGGCCGGCTTGAATGATGAGGTGCGTGTTGGGTTGCCAGTTGAGTATGTTCGTGGGGTTGCGGCTGGAGTCGATATTGCCTGTGCGAAATTGGATTCTATCGCAGCAGGAACTTTGCGATTGACTTGTGCCGCACATGGGTTAATTGGATCAAGCGAGGCGATTTATAAAACTATCACATCGGCCTTGATTGGGATTTTTAATTTTGACGGTGTTGATATATCTGATCAGGATGTGGTTGGCTTGCTTTCTGATTAGAGGGTATGTGTTGTTGTGTTCGATAGATTGACGATCGATGGGCGAGGTCTGATGGTGTAATGGTTTTGGTGGGGGTGTGAAAATTGAAAATTTTCAAGGTGGAGGATTTTTTTGAGGGCGTCATGTGGTGGGAAATTAAGACTTTTCTTATTGAATTGCAGTGTTTAGGTGGATAGTGTTATGAAATGAATTTCATTCAATTTTTCTGTTGAGGTATATGGAAAGTGTGCGATGAATATTTCTAAAAAATTCCAATGCCAACATCGAACAAAACGTTGACGGAAATGCGAGACCTCCGAAAGCTGCCGCTTGTCGTCGACCTCGACGGCACGCTGACGACGACGGACACCTTGATGGAATCCGTCATCCGCGCAATCAAACGCAAACCGGGGACTCTTCTACGCATGCCTCTCTGGCTTGCTGGCGGTCGCGCGTCATTCAAGGCCAAGGTCGCGGAACACGCCGATTTTCAAGCAGACGCGCTCCCATACCGCGAATCGCTCATCGCCTATCTCGCACACGAGCGCGAAAGCGGCCGGAAGATCGTGCTCGCCACCGCGGCGCATCGCTCGATCGCCGAGCGTGTGAGTCGCCATCTCGGCTTGTTCGATCTCGTTATCTCGACCTGCGGCGAAACGAACCTCAAGGGCGAAATCAAGCTGGCCGGCATCCGTGAACAGGTGGGCAGCGACTTTATCTACGCAGGCGACAGCAAGGCCGACCTGCCGGTATGGGCAGGCGCGCATGGCGCCATTCTTGCCGGCGTAACACCTGGCGTGGCCGCGAACGTCCGGGGCCGCATTCCCATAGAGCAGGAATTTCGAAATGCCGGCGCGGACATCTCGACGTGGTGCAAGGCGCTGCGCGTCCACCAGTGGCTGAAGAACCTGTTGCTTTTCGTGCCCTTGCTGACCGCATTCGCCTTTTTCGACACCGACAGGATTGCAACCGTCGCGCTCGCCTTTCTATCCATGTCGCTCGGCGCATCCGCCACCTACATCGGCAACGATCTCTGGGATCTCGACAGCGATCGCCGGCATCCCCGCAAGCGCAACCGGCCTTTCGCCAGCGGTGCCTTGTCGATTGCCGAAGGTCTCGGCTGCGCGACGCTGCTGCTGGTGCTGGCGTTTGCACTTGCATTCGCGGTATCGCGTGCATTCGCGGGCATGTTCGTGCTCTACCTGCTGATCACGACGGCGTACAGTTGGCGCTTCAAATCGATCGTCTTGCTCGACGTGCTCGTGCTGTCGCTGCTGTACACCTACCGGATCGTGGCGGGTGCCGTCGCGGCGCAAATCACGGTCAGTCGCTGGCTTCTCGCATTCTCCGTGTTCGCGTTCCTGAGTCTCGCGCTGGTGAAACGCTGCTCCGAGCTGGTCCTGCTTCGCCAGAGCGACAGGCGCGCATCGGCAGGCCGTGACTACCGCGTGAGCGACCTGGAAGTGTTGTGGCCATTCGGTATCGGTGCCTCGCTGGCCGCGGTGGTCGTGTTCGGACTTTTCATCAACGCACCCGAGACCGCGGCGCGCTACGCGGTCCCGCACTTGCTCTGGTTCGTGCAGATCGGTCTGATCTACCTGTTCGGGCGGCTCTGGATCACGACGGTGCGCGGCGCGATGCACGACGATCCGATCGTCCATATCCTCGAAAACCGCGGTAGTTTCGGCACGCTTTGCGCCATGGTGGCGATGGTGCTGGCTGCTCATTTCCTGCCGGCGCCGTGAGCGGCGAAATACCATGACGGTAATCAACCAGAACCGGGTGCGTGCTTTTTGCCGCTTCGCCATCGTCTACGTGATGCTGTTCGTATGCGCGGGCAACATCACCAACAGCATGCTGCTGAAATGGGGTTTTCGCGACGACCAGAAGGGCAGCTTCGCGACGAGCTACAGTCTTGTCGGGATGATGAACGGCGATGCGCCGAAACCCTATGTCTACCGTTCGGCGTTCCCTCGCGCGGGGAAATGGATCGCCGGGCAACTCGGCCAGGCCACCCAGGACAAGTTGTTCAACTCGATCAAGCGACATGATTCGCTGCGAAAGGCCTATTTCGCGAACGTGCCGGACGAATACTGGACGCCCGTCACGGCGCTCGTTTACCACCTGACCTACATCGCGATCGTCCTGGCGACACTGTTTGCACTGCTGCTGATCTACAGGCTGGCCAGGCTGCATGGACTGAGCTTCGGACATTCCGTCGGTTTTCTGGCGGCCTTCAGTTTCATCTATCCACTGACGTTTCAGCAGGGCGGCTACTACTACGATTTCTTCGAGTTGCTCGGCGTGCTGGGCGCATGCTATTTCCTGCTGAAGAAGCGCATGGCGGCCTGCACGCTGATGATTGCCGTCTTCTCGCTGAACAAGGAAACCTTCTTTCTCGTTCCGCTCGCCTTGTTCGTGTTGCACGAGCCTGACGTGTCGATGCGCAAGCGCATCGCGTGGCTCGTGTTGCAGCTTGCAATCTGTATCGCGACCCGGCAGTTCATCATGAGCGGATACGGCGCGAACGCAGGTGGCTTCGTTGAATTCCATGTCTGGGACAACCTGAAGTTCTGGCTGCATCCTAAATCCTACCTGTCGTTCTACAACCTGATCGGCAAGGGCATCTTCACGCCGAGCCTGGAAAATCCCTTGATGCTGGTGCCGCTCGCGGTGTTCTTCCGTGCGGCCTGGCGTGCGACGCCAACTCGCTACCGGCACTACTTCCTCGCGGCATTCCTGCCGATACTGGTGTTGTTCCTCTTCTTCGGTTATCGGGACGAGGCACGCAATTTCTCGGTCGTATTTCCGGCCATCGTCTTGATCGCGTTGCACGGCGCGAGCCGCTTCAACATGATTTTCGGCGCGATCCAGGATGCATCGGATGAGGCTCGGATCACGGCGGCCTGTCGTTCGAATGCAGCGACGTCGAGGGCAGCGGCTCGATGAACTGGCTGATCGTCATCGCGAGCGGGATCTTCGGCGGCCTCGCCAGCGTCCTGCTCAGGATCGCGGCGCTCAAGGGAATCGCGCTCGGCGAGTCGAGCGTGTTGCCATGGCTCATGCGTGGCGCCGCGGTTGCGGCCTATGGCGCCGGCTTCATCCTCTACGCGCTCGCATTACGCAGGACCACGCTCGGCATCGCCTATCCCACCATGGTGGCGGTCTCCATGATCGTGGTCCTGTCGTTCACCGCACTCCATGAAAACCTTCTGCGGCCAATGCAGGCGGCCGGCGCCTTCGTCATCCTGATCGGGGTCTGGATGCTCACGCGTTACGCATGATGATGAGATGAAAACAAACATGAACAAGAAAATCCGAGGGACCAGGGTCGTGGCAAGCTCGCTGCTCCTTGCATCGGCCGGTGCATGGGCACAATCCGCGCAGCAGTTTGGCAACGAACAGCAGGTCCGGCAGCAGGAAGAGGCAAGAGAACGCGAGCGAACCGTTTCAGCGCCAGGCGTTCGATCGCGTGTTGCCGCAAGCGTCGGTTATCCGGTGCTTCCGGCTGAAACTCCATGCTTCCCGATCCGCCGCTTCGCACTCGATGTCCCCGATTCGTTACCCGTTTCCGCGAGGTCGGCAGGCGCGTCCGCGCTGCCGATGGATCGTTTCGCCTTCGCCCGCGAGTGGCTCGCCCACTACGCGAACCAATGCGTCGGCAGGCAGGGTCTCGACATGATCGTCAAAGGCCTTTCCCAGGAAATCCTGGCGCGTGGCTACATCACGACGCGCGTCTTGCTGCCTGAACAGGACTTGACGGGCGGCACGCTGGAACTCGCCTTGATCCCCGGCATGATCCGGCACCTGCGTTTTGCCGACGACACATTGCGCGGCACCTGGAAAACCGCGTTTCCCGCCCGCGACGGCGAGGTGCTGAACCTGCGCGACCTCGAGCAAGGCCTGGAGCAGATGAAGCGTGTCACCAGCCAGGACGTGTCGATGCAAATCGTCCCTGCCGAGCAGCCGGGCGAAAGCGACGTGGTACTGGACGTGAAGCGCGGCAAGCCGTGGACCCTCGTTGCCTCGATCGACAATTCCGGCACACGCGCGACCGGCAGGCTGCAGGGCAACCTGTCGATCGGCATCGACAACCCGCTCGGTCTCAACGACATCCTCAACATCGGCGTGAGCCAGGATCTCGAATTCGGCGACAAGCGCCTCGGCTCGCACGGCTGGAACGGTTTCTACTCGATCCCCTGGGGCTATTGGACCGCCACGATCGCGGCGTACACGAACACCTACTACCAGCAGATTGCCGGCGTGAACCAGACCTTCATCGCGAGCGGCAATTCAAAGACCCTGGATTTCAAGCTGGCCCGTGTCCTGCTGCGCGGTCAGAACGACGTGGTCGGCGGATATGTCCGTCTCTCGCGCCGCTTCGGCGAAAGCTTCATCGAGGACACCGAAATCACCCAGCAGCGACGCAACAACACGCTTGTCGAACTCGGGCTGACCGATCGCCACTACGTCGGCGGCGCGCAATTCGATGGTGCGCTTGCCTATCGGCAGGGCATCGGCGGATTCGGCGCGCGCGACGACATCCTCGCCGAAGGGGGCGGGCCGACCTACCGCTACAGCATGGCGGTGCTCGATGCGAACCTGTCGGTGCCGTTCGCGATCGCCAGGCAGCCGTTCCGTTACGTGACGAGCCTCCACGGCCAGTACACGGGCAACACGCTGTACTACATCGACGACCTGACCATCGGCAGCCGCTACACGGTGCGTGGCTTCGACGGCGAAACGATGCTGGCGGCGGCGCGCGGGTTCTACTGGCGCAACGAGCTGCAGATGCCGATCGGGCAGACCGGGCAGGCGATCTATGCCGGGCTCGATTACGGTCGCGTGTGGGGGCCGCAGCCGGTTCTGCTGGTGGGCACGCAGCTGGCTGGCGCGGTGGTGGGCGTGAAGGGCAGCGTGGCGACTCGATTCGGCGCCTATGCCTACGATCTGTTTGCCGGGACGCCGGTCTACAAGCCTTCGGGGTTTCCGACCGCGCGCGTCACGCTGGGGTTTCAATTGACGGCGCAGTTTTGATCGCAGCCTGCCGCGGCGCGGCGGCCGAATAAAAAATCTAAGAATTTTATGTTTATGCGCATAAATGACACATTGGGGCCGCCTGTTGCCACCCGGGCCGCACGCGGCCGGGCGTCATGGCGGCACGCGAAACGATGGCGCGGATTCAGTGCGAATCGCACTGGATTATGCGAAAAAAATCGAAAATCGACGGCGAAATCGCGCAGACCGCTCAGCTTACCCTTCATATAATTGTCGGCGTTCCCTCGCTTCAGGAGTGCCTCATGAGCGTCAAGCCCGCCCCGTCGTCTCCCATCTCCCTCGATCCGATCGTCGCGATGCCTGCGCACGCGCTATCCGACGCGATCCGCGGCAAGGCCGTGTCCTGCGTCGAGACCATGCGCGCCTACCTCGACCATATCGAGCGCGTGAACGGCCGCGTCAATGCGATCGTCGCGCTGCGCGAGCGTGACACGCTGCTGGCCGAGGCCGCGCAAAAGGATGCGGCGCTGGCGCGCGGCGAATGGCAGGGCTGGCTGCACGGCATCCCGCAGGCGCCCAAGGACCTGGCGATGACCAAGGACATCGTCACCACCATGGGTTCGCCGATCTTCCGTGATTTCCGCCCGGTCGAGGATTCGGTGGCCGTGGCGCGCATGCGCGCGGCCGGCGCGATCTTCATCGGCAAGACCAACACGCCCGAGTTCGGGCTCGGCTCGCATACCTTCAACGAGGTCTATGGCGCGACGCGCAATCCGCACGATCTCGGCAAGAGCGCCGGCGGCAGCAGCGGCGGGGCGGCTGCGGCGCTGGCCGCGCGCCTGCTGCCGGTGGCCGACGGCAGCGATTTCGGCGGCTCGCTGCGCAATCCGGCCGCGTTCTGCAACGTGCTAGGTTTCCGGCCCTCGGTCGGTCGCGTGCCGCGCTGGCCCGCCGTCGACGTGTTCTACCAGCAGTTCGGCACCGATGGCCCGATGGCGCGCACCGTCACCGACCTGGCCCGGCTGCTGGCGATCCAGGCCGGCCGCGACGCGCGCGACGCGCTTTCGCTCGACGAGGATCCGGCCCGCTTCACGCAGCCGCTCGACGCCGACCTGCGCGGCAAGCGGATCGCCTGGGTCGGCGACTGGGACGGTTATCTCGCGACCGAGCCGGGCGTGCTCGCGCTGGGCGAGGCGGCGCTCGGCACGCTGCGCAGCATCGGCTGCGAGGTCGATGCCGCGCTGCCGGCCTTCGATCCGGCGCGGATCTGGCGTATCTGGCTCGCGCATCGTCACTTGCTGGCCGGCGGCGCGGCGCTGGTGCATTACCGCGATCCGGCGCGGCGCGCGCTGCTCAAGCCCGAGGCGGTCTACGAGGTGGAAGGGCTGCTGGCGATGAAGGCCGAGCAGGTCTACGAGGCGAGCGCGGCGCGCACGGCCTGGCTGCAGGCCCTGATGGCGATGTTCGAGCGCCATGACTTCATCGCCGCGCCCACCGCGCAGGTGTTTCCGTTCGATGTCGACGAGCGCTGGCCGAAGGCGATCGCGGGCCGCGAGATGGACAGCTATCACCGCTGGATGGAAACCGTCACGCCCTGGACCCTGGCCGGCTGCCCGGTGATCAACGTGCCGGCCGGTTTCAACGAGGCGGGGCTGCCTACCGGCATCCAGCTGATCGGGCGCCCGCGCGACGATTTCGCTGTGCTGCAGCTCGCGCATGCTTACCAACAGGCCGGCGATTTGGTCGCCGAGCGCCTGCCGGGCATCCTGCGGGCTTAGGCGCGGCAAGGCGGAACGGAACGACTCCCGGGCGCGGCGCTTGCTATCGGGCGCCGCGTTTCCGTCGCCGCCGCGTGGGCTTCGCCAGGCTCGAAGCCGCGCCGCGCACCGGCCCCGGATTGCTCATACGTTTCCAGTTGTATCGATCGTTGCATCCCGCGTCGCGCTGCGCGGACAATTTTGTCCATGAAAGCGCTGACGACATCCCACAAGGTAAGAGCGATCGCGAAGAGGCATGCCCGGGCGGCCTTCATGGCCGCGGCGGGCTTCGTCGCGAGCGCCGGCGCGCATGCGCAGCAGGGCCACGCGCATGCCGCGGCGCGCCCGGCCGCCGCGCAATATGTCGCGCAATACGCCGCGATTGACGGCCGTGGCAACGACTCGGCCAGCCCCGATGGCGCCACGCGCAGCGCTTCAGCCTCTCCCGTTTCCCCTTCTTCCGCCGCCTCCGCTTCGCCGGACTGGACCGCCTATGTCGACGCGAATCGCCGCGTGCTGGCGGGGCAGGCCGACCTGGCCGTCGCGATGGGCCTGTCGGGCGCGGCGGGCCAGGCCGCCAGCGCGGCCGGCACGCTCGGCGACGGCAGCGACGCCTCGCGCGTCTCGAGCAGCACGCTCGCCGAGATCGGCGGCGCGCAGCAATCGATCGCGCTGGCGCTGTCGCAGGCCTTTGCGTCGGCATCGTCGGCCTCGGCCCTGCCGGTCGATCGCGACAGTTTCAGCAGCGGGCTCGCCTCGCTCGGCGAGGGCCTGCAGCGTTTCGAGGGCCTGCCCAGCGGCGCGCAGGCGGCCGCGCCCGATGCGGCCTCGTCACGCTTCGCCGAGCACGCGCCCGACCAGATCGACGCGGCCGCGGCCACGCTGAACGACGCGGTGCGCTACGCCTCGGTGCATGGCATCGAGGTGCCGCCGGTCGCCACGCTGGCGCTGCGCCGCGTCGCGCATTGACGGGCACGACGCGGCGCCATCGTCTCGCCGAAGCCTGCCGTCTCGCGCCTGCCGGCGGCGATCGCATGGCAGTGCTAAGGTAGCGCGCATTCGCCGCCGCGCGCGCTCCCTTCCACCGGACCTCCTGGCATGCACGACGATCTCGATCTTCCCGCCTATCTCGAACGCATCGGCTACCGGGGCGAAGTCGCGCCGACGCTCGATGCGCTGAGCCGGCTGCATCGCCTCCATCCTGCCGCGGTCGCCTTCGAGAATCTCGATTCCCTGACCGGCGCGCCGGTGCGGCTCGACCTGCCGTCGCTGGGCGCCAAGCTGGTGGCGCGGCGTCGCGGCGGTTACTGCTTCGAGCAGAACCGGCTGTTCCAGGCGGTGCTGGAGCGCTTCGGCTTTCGCGTCACGCCGCTGATCGCGCGCGTGCGCTGGCAGCGCCCCCCCGAGCTGGTGGCCGCGCAGACCCACATGCTGCTGCGCGTCGAGCTGGACGGCGCGACCTGGAACCTCGACGTCGGTTTCGGCGCGGTCACGCAGACGGCGCCGCTCGCGGCCACGCCCGGTGTCGCGCAGCGCACGCCGCATGGCGAGTACCGGCTGGTCGAGGCGCCCGGCGCCGACGCGTTCGACCTGGAATTCCGTGCCGCGAAGGGCTGGCAGCCGGTCTATCGTTTCGTGGCGCGCGCCGTCGAGCAGATCGATTACGAGGTGGCGAACTGGTACACCTCGACGCATCCCGATTCGAAGTTCGTGAACGACCTGATCGTCAGCCGCGTGCTGCCGGAAGGCCGCGCCGCGCTGCTCAACGACACCCTGACGCTGCGCGATGCGAGCGGGGCGGCGACCCGCCATGAGCGTCTCGCCGACGCGGCTGCCTGGGCCGCCTGCCTGGACCAGCGCTTCGACCTAGACCTGGATGGCTTCGATATCGAGCAGTTGTTCGCGCGCGTGCAGGCGCGCAGCGCGGCGCTCGACGCGCTGGCCCAGGCGCAGTCGCAATCGCGCTGAGGTGCGGCGCGGGAGTATCGAAGCGACAACGCGGGTAGGGCGAGGCTCGCGCGCGCTGCCTGCCGCGCGACCGGCGGCGCCATCCAGGGCTCAACCGGCCTGGGCCCCGCTCCCGCAATCGCCCGTCGCGGCCTCGCGCATCAGCCAGTCGCGGAACGCCACCAGCCTGGGCAGGGTCGCCGCCTCGCCGCGATAGACCACGTAATAGGCCAGCGCCGAGGGATAGGCGATCTCGGGGAACAGCGGCACCAGCCGGCCCGCGGCCACGTCGTCGCAGGCCATCACGCTGCGCGCCAGCGCGATGCCGTGGCCGTCGATCGCCGCCTGCAGCACGGCCGCCGAATTGTTGACCTGCATGCCGCGCCGCGCTTCCACCGCGGCCGCGCCCGCGTGGGCGAGCCAGGCTTCCCAGGATGCGAAACCCGCATCCGTCTCCACCGACCGATCGTGTATCAGCGGCTTGCCGGCCAGCTCGCGCGGCGAGCCCAGCGCGCCGTGCCTGGCCAGCCAGGCCGGCGAGCAGACCGGGAAGATGCGTTCCTCCATCAGCTTCTCGGCGGCGAGGCCGGGCCAACTGCCGCGGCCGTAGCGCACGCCGATATCGATGCCTTGCGCGACGAAATCCACCGGTTTCAGGTTGGTGTCGAGCCGCACGTCGGTTTCCGGGCATTGCGCGTGGAAGCGCTCGATGCGCGGCAGCAGCCATTTCGCGGCGAACGCGGGGCTGACCGCCACGGTCAGCACGCCCGAGCGCGTGCCTTCCTGCAGGCGCGCCAGGCCGATCGACAGGCGGTCGAAGCCGGCGCGGATATCGGGCAGCGCGCGCTCGGCGGTCTCGGTCGGCACCAGCCGCGCGCGGCCGCTGGTGCCGCGCACGAACAAGGGCGCGCCCAGCCACTCCTCCAGCGAGCGCACCAACTGGCCGACCGCGGCCGGCGTCACGTTCAGTTCGACCGCGGCGGCCGAGAAGCCCTGGTGGCGGGCGCTGGCCTCGAAGGCGCGCAGGGCGTTGAGGAAGATGGGTGTTTTCACGGTACCTTGATGCAAAAAATGATGTAAATTCGAATCTTATTTGATGAGGTGAAATCATGCGGACCACGGTGACTATCGACGATGATCTTTACACCCAGGCCTTGCAAATGGCCGAACCAGGAATGGACAAGGCGGACCTGTTCCGGGAGGCGATCAAGACATTCGTGCGCGTCCAGGCTGCAAAGCGGCTCGCCGCACTTGGCGGTGCGGCACCCGACATGCCAGACGTGCATCGTTATCGAATCGAGCCGGAGTCGTGATGGGGGTCCTGGTCGATACTTCGGTCTGGGTCGAGCACTTCCGCAATGGGAATCGAGCGTTGTTCGACCTGCTTTCTTTCGATTTGGTACTCATTCATCCGATGGTCATCGGTGAGTTGGCTTGTGGTACGCCACCGGCTCCTCGATCGAGAACGCTGGGTGACCTTCGTTTGCTGCAGGCCTGCAATCAGGCCAGCGTCACGGAAGTCATCGATTTCGTCGAACGAGAGCAACTCTTCGGCATGGGCTGCGGCTTGGTGGATTTCATCTTGCTCTCGTCGGCCTTGATTACGCCCGGAGCACGGCTCTGGACCATCGACAAGCGTCTTGCCAACCTCGCCGAGCGTTTCGGCGTGAATTTCGTTCCGATGCGGTAAGCGCGAAAAACACCTGCGCCGCTGCTCGTGCGGCGTTTTCTATCGTTGCTCGATCACGTCCGTTTTTTCCTCACGTTTTGCCCTCGTGGCATGTCCCCCACGAAAGCCAAAAGCTTTTCGTTCCCTCGTGTCGCAATCTAAAAGAAGAAAAAGATTTTCTTTCAGAGCGACACACAATATCTGATTTGCGGCACTTCCGCGATCGGCGAAGAATGCAGTCATCCAGTCACGAACTGCCGAACCAACCAAGCAGCCCGTGGCCCATTCAACGTCACGAACGGGAGTCATCATGCATAGTTTTTCTTCCAAGGTTGCGATCGTCACCGGCGGCGGCTCGGGAATCGGCAAGGAAGTCGCGGCGCGGCTCGTCAAGGCGGGCGCCAGCGTCGTGATCGGCGGGCGCGACGCGGCCAAGCTGAAGCAGGCCGCGGCGGAGATCGACGCGAGCGGCGAGCGCGTGCGCTGGCAGGCCGGCGACATCGCCAGGCCGGCAACGGCGGCCGCGCTGGTCGCGCTGGCCACCGAGGCCTTCGGCGGCGTCGACATCCTCGTCAACAACGCCGGCGTGTTCCGCCCCAAGTCCTTCCTCGAGGTGGACGAGGCCGAGTACGACGGCTTCCTCGACATCATCCTGAAGGGCAAGTTCTTCATGGCGCAGGCCGCGGCCAAGGCGATGCAACTGCGCGGCGGCGGCGCGATCGTGCAGACCGGCTCGCTGTGGGCGCTGCAGGCGATCGGCGCGACGCCGTCGGCCGCCTATTCGGCCGCCAATGCCGGCGTGCATGCGCTGACGCGCAACCTGGCGATCGAGCTGGCCGCCTCGAACATCCGCATCAACACAGTCGCGCCGGCCGTGGTCGAGACGCCGGTCTACAACACCTTCATGTCCGACGACCAGGTCAAGGAAACGCTGCCCGCCTTCAACGCCTTCCATCCGCTCGGGCGCAACGGCCAGCCGGCCGATATCGCCGAGGCGATCCTGTTCCTCGCCTCCAACAACGCCTCGTGGATCACCGGCACCGTGCTGCCGGTGGACGGCGGCGTGATGGCCGGCCGCCAGGGCTGAAACCCCTCGCCGAAGCAAGCCGAACCGAACCAAACCGAACCGAACAACCCAGCAAAAGGAGCCATGCCATGGCCTATCTGCAGATCACGATGAAGATCGCCAAGGAAAATCGCGCGGCCGCGGCCAGCGTCTACGCCAAGTACAAGCCGAGCTTCCTCGGCACCATCGCCGGTGCGCGTTCCAAGGAGCTGCTGCTGCGCGACGAGGACGTGCAGGTGCTGCACGGCTTCGACAGCGAGGCGAACGCGCAGGTCTATCTGCAAAGCGCGCTGTTTACGGCCGACGTGGTGGGCGAACTCGGGCCGCTGCTCGAGGCCGCCCCCGAGATCCGTATCTACCAGGTCGCCTGAGCCCGGGCGAGCCTCACCTTCAACCGAGATTGGAGCGATCCACCATGATGCAGGAATGGAATGCCTATCGCGACTCGCTGCTGGAGCGAGTCGGCGACTTCGCGAAACTGAACCCCGAGGCGATGCGCGGCCTGATGACGATCGACAACGCCGGCGCCAAGCTCGGCAAGCTCGAACCGAAAGTGCACGAACTGATCGCGCTGGCGGTGGCGGTCACCACGCGTTGCGACGGCTGCATCGCCGTGCATACCAAGAAGGCGGTCGAGCACGGCGCGTCGCGCGAGGAGATCGCCGAGGCGCTCGGCGTCGCGATCGCGCTGAACGCGGGCGCCGCACTGACCTACTCGGCGCGCGTGCTCGAAGCGCACGCGGCGCTGCCCACGGCCTGAGGCTTCGGGCTTCGTCGATGAACGGCGCTCATGCCAATGAGCGCCGTTCATCCTTATCCATTGCCGCGGTCCACGCGGCAATTTCCACGCACTTGTTCCGGAGCCACCCGCATGCTCGTCAATGCCGATTTCGCGCGCCGCGCCATCGTGTCGGCCGATCAATACCAATGGATCGCCTCGCCGCAGCCCGGCGTCGAGCGCGTGATGCTCGACCGCATCGGCGGCGAGCAGGCGCGCGCCACGAGCATCGTCCGTTATGCGCGCGATTCGCGGTTTCCCGCGCATCCGCATCCGGGCGGCGAGGAGATCCTGGTGCTGGCGGGCACCTTCTCGGAAGGCGAGCTCGATTACCCGGCCGGCTGGTATCTGCGCAATCCGCCGGGCTCGGCGCACCAACCGTCGAGTGCCGACGGCGCGGTGCTGTTCGTCAAGCTGCGCCAGATGGCGGCGGGCGAGGCGGCCTCGATCCGCGTCGACACGCGCGATCCGGCTGCCTGGCGACGCGAGGCGGGCGGCGAGGTCTGTTCGCTGTTCGTTTCGGATTCCGAACGCGTCGAGCTGCGCAGGCTCGACGCGGATGCGGCGCTCGCGATCGGCGCGACGGGCCGGGCAGAGCTGCTGGTGGTGGATGGCGAATTGCGCGTGGATGGGGCGCGCTACCTGCGCGGTAGCTGGATCCGCCTGCCCGATGGCGATCGGCCGGCCAGCCGGGCCGGCACGAGCGGCGCGACCGTCTATGTGAAGACCGGCGGCGAGGCTGGCCAGCCCGAGGCGGCATCGTGCTGAGGCGCGCGCAGGTAGTGATCGTCGGCGCGGGGCTGGCCGGCCTGACGGCGGCATGGCGGCTGGAGCAGCACGGCTTTCGCGACCTGCTGCTGATCGAGGCCGGCGAGCGGCTCGGCGGCCGGATCGAGGCGCCGGGCGAGGCGGAACTGCTCGCGTCAAAGGCCGGCATGGCTGCGAGCGGCGCGGCCGCGCAACAGAACGCGCGCTTCGATCTCGGCGCGACCTGGTTCTGGCCGTCGTTCCAGCCCGAATTGAGCGAGCTGGTCGAGGCGCTGGGCCTGGCGCGCTTCGCGCAGCCCGAAGCGGGCGCGATGATGGTCGAGCGCGGCCAGCAGGGTGCGCCGCAGCGGATGCAGGCCTATGCGACCGACTCGTGGCGGCTGGCGGGCTCGATGGGCGCGCTGGTCAACGCGGTGCGCGCGCGCCTGGCCTCGACGCGGATCGTGACGGGTGCGCCGGTGCGCCGGATCCGCCTGGCGGGCGAGCAGGTCGAGCTGGAGACGATCGACGCGCGAGGCGGCGCGAGCGTCTTCTCGGCGGCGCACGTGCTGCTGGCGCTGCCGCCGAGGCTCGCCGCCACCACCATCGAATTCGAGCCGGCGCTGCCCGAGCCGATCGCGCGGCGCTGGCGCGGCACGGCCACCTGGATGGCGCCGCACGCGAAATACCTGGCGATCTACGAGCGGCCGTTCTGGCGCGAGGCCGGCTTGTCCGGCGAGGCGCGCAGCGCGCGCGGGCCGCTGGCCGAGGTCCACGACGCCTCGGCGCCGGGCGGCCC
>NZ_VWWC01000073.1:0-33968 GCF_011753175.1 Burkholderia sp. Cy-637
TCGACGATCCGGCGCGCATCGACGCGGCCCTCGCGGCCGGCCGGCTCGATGCGGCGAGCTTCGAGGACGCGCGCCAGCTCGAGGCCACGCGCCGCGCGCACGGCTACGCGCTGAGCAGCGTCGCGACCACCGTGAGCTTGCCGCTCGCGCTCTATTCGCGACGGCTGCAAGGCCTGAGCCAGTTGCGTCCCGGCGCGACCGTGGCGATCCCGGCCGACCGGCGCGGCGCCTCGCGCGCGCTGGTGCTGCTGCAGAACGAGAACCTGCTGAGGCTGCGCGAGGCGGCCGGGCTCGATGCCACGCGGCGCGACGTGCTCGGTAACCGGCTCGGGCTGCGCCTGGTCGAGCGGCCCGCTGGCGAGCTGCATGCCGCGCTCGATCATGCCGACCTGGTGGCGATGGATCGCGAGACCGCGCAGCGCGCCGGCCTGCAGCCGGGGCGCGACAGCATCGGCACCGAGGACGCGCGCTCGCCCTACGCGAGCGTGCTGACGATCCGCGATGCCGATCGCGGCCAGCCCTGGGTCGGCGAACTGGTCGCCGCCTATCACGCCGAACCGCTCGCACACTTCCTGCTGGTGCGCTACCAGGATTCGGTGCGGCGGCCCTGGTGATGCCCGGCGTGCCCGCGCGATCCTCTGTTGCGCCGATCCGGCTGGTGCCGCGCGGCGCCTCGTTCGCGCTGGCCTGTCATGCCTGCGGACGCTGCTGCAACAGCCCGCCGTCGCTGTCGATGCGCGAGCTGTTCCGGCATCGCGAGCGTTTCGTCGCCAGCATCGCGATCGCGCGCGTGCCGCGGCGCCGGCTCGGCGAGCGGATCCGGCTCGGCGAACTCGGCCACGAACTCGATGCCGAGGACCTCGCCGCGCACGATGCGTTGGCCGATCGTCTCTATCCGCGTATCGCGCCCGGCGGCGATTGGTTGTCGCTGAGCTTGCGCGGCCACGACTATGCCTCGCGCGAACGATGTCCCGCGCTGTCCGACGACGGCCATTGCAGCCTGCATGCGGCGGGCAAGCCGGCGATCTGCGAGGCGGTGCCGCTCGATCCGCTGGCGCCCGATCGCATGCAGGCTTTCGTGCTGGGCGCTCGACGCGAGCAGGCCGAATGGATCGGCGCCGGGTGCTTGAGCGAGAGGGGCGAACCCGATGTGACGGACGCTGCCGAGCCCTTGGTCGAAGCAGGGCGCGTGCTGGCCGGCGCGGCGCTGGCGGCTTGTCGGGAGGCGCTGGACGTGGAGCGCGCGATCTGGCGCGATGCGATCGCCGCGCAATTGATCGCGAGCGGCCCGGAATGGGCGAGAAGTTGGGCGCAGCTGCCGCCGGGTGCGCACCTGACGATCCCCGCCGTTCCCGCCTTGCTGGCGATCTCGCGAATTTCATCGCGCTGCCGCGAGGCAACGATCGAGGTGCTCGATTGCCAGCGCCGCCTGATCGGCGGCATGGTCGAAGCGGCACTCGAACGGCGCTTGCCCGAGGATCGCGCCACCACGCGCGAACTGCGCGCTCATGCCGAAGCCTGTGAGAAGGCGCGGCGCGAACTGGCATCGACAGGCGCCGCGCCGGTGTCACCAGCTATCGACAGCGCGGCGGTGGAGGCGTGGCTCGGCCTCGCCTGACGTGCCCGCGATCTCGGCAGGATTCACTGCGGCCGGCGAGCGTTGTGACGAAGAAAGCGGAAAACGCGTTCGTGATCGATCGAACCCGGCCGACGCAAGCAAGCACGCCCGGTAGGCAGCGGATCACGCGCCGCTCAGCCTTGTTCCCCTTGCGCGTGCTCCGGCATGGCGCGTTCGAAATCGCCGGCCAGCGCCCCCAGCGTGACCTGGCCCAGCTTGGCCAGCAAGGCTGCCTCGGCCTCCTCCAGCGTCGCGCGCAGATGCGCGTTGACGGCGCGCTCCACCAGGCATTGCGGGTGATCCTCGGACACCAGCTCCGAGAACAGCGGCGGCTCGCCCACCGCGCGATAGACGTCGAGCAGGGTGATCGCATCGAGCGAGACCGCCAGCGTCCAGCCGCCGCCATGCCCCTTTTCCGATTGCACGTAACCCGCGTCGCGCAGGCCGCCGAGCAGGCGCCGCACCACCACCGCATTGGTGCAGAGCATCGCGGCGATCGCCTCGGAGGTCAGCGGTCCCTCGGCGCGGTTCATGTGGATCAGCGCGTGCAGCATCCGTGACAGGCGGCTATCGGTTCTCATGGTTCTCCGGGTTCGATCACGCAACATGGCGAGTTGCAAGACGGATGGTACACGCCTATCATGCAACTCTTGATGTTCCATGAAATGGCCGCCCACGTCGGCGGCAACGGGAGGACCCATGCAGTCACACCATGAAGTCGTCGTGATCGGCGGCAGTTTCGCGGGCCTGTCGGCCGCCATGCAACTGGCGCGGGCGCGTCGTCGCGTGCTCGTGATCGACGGCCGGCGGCCGCGCAATCGCTTCGCCGCGCATTCGCACGGCTTTTTCGGGCAGGATCGGCGCGCGCCGGCCGACATCATCGGCGACGCCACCGCGCAACTGGCCGAGTACCCGAGCGTCGAGATCCGGCTCGGCGAGGCGCATCGGGCGAAGCTTGACGAGGGCGGCGAGGGCGGCTTCGTGGTCACGCTCGAGGACGGCGCCACGGTCACGGCCGAGCGCCTGATCCTCGCCACCGGCGTGCGCGACGAGCTGCCGGAGGTGGCGGGGCTGGCCGAGCGCTGGGGCGTGAGCGTGCTGCATTGTCCGTATTGCCATGGCTACGAGATCGGCGAGGGGCAGCTCGGCGTGCTGGCCACGCACCCGATGTCCTTCCACCAGGCGATGCTCGTGTCCGACTGGGGCCCGACCACCTGGTTCACGCAGGGCGCCATCGAGCCCGCCGCCGAGGAGATCGCCCAACTCGAGGCGCGCGGCGTGAGGATCGAGACGAGCCCGGTGGTCGAGTTGCTCGGCGCGGCCCCCGCGCTCGACGGGCTGCGCCTGGCCGACGGGCGCGAATTCGCGCTCAAGGCCTTGTTCGTCGGCACCCGCACGCAGATGGCCAGCGACCTGGCCAGGCAGCTCGGCTGCGAGATCGAGACCACGCCGTTCGGCGAGATCGTGCGCGTCGACGCGATGAAGCAGACCAGCGTGCCCGGCGTGTTCGCCGCCGGCGACGCCTCGAACGCGATGACCAATGCCACCTTCGCCTCGGCCTCGGGCGTGATGGCCGGCGTGGCCGCGCATCGCTCGCTGGTTTTTCCGGAAGCACATTGAGGGCCGGGTGGCGATCCGGCAAATTCGACCGGCTTCGCCGCCTGCCCGCGTCGCGATCGCGTCGGATTCGATGCCGGCGGCGGCAAGGATCGCGGTTGCCGCGTCCCTGGCCTCGTTATGACCGCCGCTCATATTCGTATCCGATTTGCTTCGTTGTTTTGTGGCGCGCGCGGTCGTAGATTCTGGTTTTTGTTAGCCAGGAATCGTCGAACGTGTCCGTTTCCGCCGCTGTTGCTTCCCCCGTATCCGCCCCGGCCGCGCACGTGGTCGCGCCCCAGCATTTCGAGATCCTGCCGTTCGACGGCGCGCTCGGCGCCGAGATCGTCGGCCTCGACCTGTCACGGCCGATCGGCGAGGACGATTTCGCCCGCATCCACCGCGCCCACCTCGACCATCACGTGGTGGTGTTTCGCGACCAGCGCATCACGCCCGAGGAGCACGTCGCCTTCAGCGCGCGCTTCGGCCCGCTGCAGCGGCATGTGCTGGCGCAGTTCGCGCTGCCGGGCCATCCCGAGGTGCTGATCGTCTCGAACATCCTCGAGAACGGCCAGCCGATCGGGCTCGGCGACGCCGGCCATTTCTGGCATTCCGACCTGTCCTACAAGGAAAAGCCGAGCCTGGGCTCGCTGCTGCACGCGCAGGAGCTGCCCGCCGAGGGCGGCGACACGCTGTTCGCCAACATGCACCGGGCCTGGGACGCGCTGCCCGAGCCGCTCAAGCGCGAGGTGGAAGGGCGCCGCGCCGAACATACCTACCTGGCGCGTTATGCCGAGCTGCAGGCGCGCAGCCCGTGGCGCCCGAACCTGACGCCCGAGCAGATCGCCCAGGTGAAGGCCGTCGATCATCCGATCGTGCGCACCCATCCCGAGACGGGGCGCCGCGCGCTGTTCGTCAGCGAGCACTTCACCACGCGCATCGTCGGCCTGCCCGAGGACGAGAGCCGCGCACTGCTCGACGAGCTGTTCGCGCACAGCGTGCGCGACGAGTTCGTGTACCGCCATCAATGGCGCGAGCACGACCTGGTGTTCTGGGACAACCGCTCGCTGATGCACCTGGCGGCCGGCACGCCCGATCACCTGCGCCGCAAGCTCTATCGCACCACGATCGAGGGCGACGCGCCGCGCTGAGGCGCTGGCCGATCCAGCGCCTCGCCGGTTCGCATCGATGTCGTCGCGGCGTGCTTCGCGCCGCGATGGCCCGTCGTGCGCCCGCTTCCCGCTTTCCTTTCCCGCCAAGAGGTTCCCGATGTCGTCTTCGTTCCGCGCCGCGTTCGCGCGCCCCCGTTTTTCCGCACGCCGCGCCGGCGCCTCGTTGCTGGTCGCGACGCTGGCCGTCGCCGGCTTCGGCGCCGCCGTGCCGGCCCATGCCGAGGGCAGGATCCGCATCGCCGAGCAGTTCGGCATCGTCTACCTGATGCTGAACGTGGCGCGCGACCAGCACCTGATCGAGCAGGAAGGCAAGAAGGCGGGGCTCGACATCCAGGTCGACTGGGTCAAGCTGTCGGGCGGCGCGGCCGTCAACGACGCGCTGCTGTCGGGCGCGGTGGACATCGCCGGGGCCGGCGTGGGGCCGCTGCTGACGGTCTGGGATCGCACCCGCGGTCGCCAGGACGTGAAGGGCGTGGCCTCGCTCGGCAACCTGCCGTACTACCTCGTCAGCAACAACCCGAGCGTGAAGACCATCGCCGATTTCACCGACAAGGACCGCATCGCGGTGCCGGCCGTGGGTGTGTCGGTGCAGTCGCGCGTGCTGCAGTATGCGGCAGCCAGGCAGTGGGGCGACAAGTCCTACGACCGCCTCGACAAGCTCACCCAGGCGATCCCGCATCCCGACGCGGCGGCCGCCATCATCGCCAACAGCAGCGTGATCACCGGCCATTTCGGCAACCCGCCGTTCCAGCAGCAGGAACTGGCCGGCAACCCGAAGGCGCACATCGTGCTCAATTCCTACGACGTGCTGGGCGGCCCGAGCTCGGCCACCGTGCTGTACGCCACCGAGAAGTTCCGCGACGCCAATCCGAAGACCTATCGCGCCTTCGTGGCCGCGCTGAACGACGCGGCCAGGCTGATCGCCGCCGATCCCGAGCGCGCGGCCGACATCTACATCCGCGTCAACCAGTCGAAGATCGATCGCGCGCTGCTGCTGAAGATCCTGCGCGACCCGCAGGTGCAGTTCAAGACCGCGCCGCAGAACACGCTGGGGCTCGCGCAGTTCATGCATCGCGTCGGCGCGATCCGCAACGAGCCGAAGACGGTGCACGACTACTTCTTCGACGATCCCGCCACGCAGGGCGGCAGCTGATCCGCGCGAACCGGCCGGCATCGCGCTTACCCGCCGCTGGCATTTGCATAGCCGCAATGATTGGTTGGGATCGCCGGGCGCCGCCGGTATGTTGATGTTTTATCCGTTGCACCGTCGAGGTCGAGCATGAGTCTGTCGAACGCCTGGTCCGCGCCGCATGTCGCGCGCGCCGGAAATGACGCGCAAGCCGCGCCGCGCGCCGCCCGGCGCGGTGAGGCCGGCGCCGCTGCCGAGCCGGGAGCCGGCGAGGCGCCGCTGTTGTCGGTCGATCGCGTCACGCTCGAATATCGCAGCGGCCAGCGCATCGTGCGTGCCACCCAGCGCGTGAGCTTCGAGGTCGATCACGGCGATCGCTTCGTGCTGCTCGGGCCTTCCGGCTGCGGGAAGTCGACCTTGCTGAAGGCGGTGGCCGGCTTCGTCGAGCCGGCCTCGGGCGGCATCTCGCTCGACGGCCGGCGCATCGACGGCCCGGGCGCCGATCGGGTCGCGGTGTTCCAGGAGTTCGACCAGCTTCCGCCCTGGAAGACCGTGCTCGAGAACATCGCGTTCCCGCTGCGCGTGGCGCGCAGGCTGTCGCGCGCCGAGGCTCGCGAACGCGCCGGCCACTATCTCGACAAGGTCGGCCTGTCCTCGTTCGCGAATGCCTATCCGCATACGCTGTCGGGCGGCATGAAGCAGCGCGTGGCGATCGCCCGCGCGCTGGCGATGCAGCCGCGCGTGCTGCTGATGGACGAACCCTTCGCCGCGCTCGACGCGCTCACGCGCCGCAAGATGCAGGAGGAGCTGCTGCGGCTGTGGGACGAGGCGCGCTTCACGCTGCTGTTCGTCACGCATTCGATCGAGGAGGCGCTGGTGGTCGGCAACCGCATCCTGCTGCTGTCGCCGCACCCGGGCCGCGTGCGCGCCGAGCTGAACAGCGAGCGTTTCGCGCTCGACAGCATCGGCAGCGACGATTTCCAGCAGAGCGTGGCGCGCATCCATCACCTGCTGTTCGACGCGCCCGAGGCGCCCGACGCGACGGCCGAGGACGCGGCACCGGCCCAGGAGCAATCCGCATGAGCACGCCATTCCCGCATCCCGGCGCCGGCGCGCCGGCCCGCCCCGAATACGAGCTGCCGCTGGAGCCGGCCGATGCCGGCACCGACAGCGTGCGCGCCTCGCTGGCCTCGCGCGTGCTCGGCTCGAGCGCGCTGCGCCGCGTGCTGATCAGCGCGGTGCTGATCGCGGCCTGGGAGATCGTCGCGCGCCTGGTCGACAACGACCTGCTGGTGCCGACCTTCGTCGCCACGCTGCGCGCCTTCGTGGAGGGCATCGCCTCGGGCGAGCTGCTGGTGAAGACCGGCATCTCGCTGTCGGTGCTGCTGCGCGGCTACGCGATCGGCGCGGTGCTGGCCTTCGCGCTGACCTCGGTGGCGGTGTCCACCCGCATCGGCCGCGACCTGCTGTCGATGCTGACCGCCATGTTCAATCCGCTGCCCTCGATCGCCTTGCTGCCGATCGCGCTGCTCTGGTTCGGGCTCGGCACCGGCAGCCTGCTGTTCGTGCTGGTCCATTCGGTGCTCTGGCCGCTGGCGCTGAGCATGTACACCGGCTTCCTCGGCGTGCCGGCCACGCTGCGCATGGCGGGCCGCAACTATGGCCTGCGCGGGCTGCGCTTCGTCTGGCTGATCCTGGTGCCGGCCGCGCTGCCCTCGATCCTGTCGGGGCTGCGGGTGGGCTGGGCCTTCGCCTGGCGCACGCTGATCGCGGCCGAGCTGGTGTTCGGCGCGAGCGCGGGGCAGGGCGGCCTGGGCTGGTACATCTTCCAGAACCGCAACGAGCTGTACACCGATCGCGTCTTCGCCGGCCTCGCGGCGGTGATCGTGATCGGCCTGCTGGTCGAGCATCTGGTGTTCGATACGCTCGAACGCCTGTCGATCCGGCGCTGGCACGCGTGAGGGCGAAACCGGCCGCCGGCGTGTCGCGGCGGCCGTGCACGCGTTTTCGGCGATTGTGATAAATTTTCGCCGCGGCGCACTTCGGTGCGTCGCAACGTTCTCAGGGCGGGGCGAAATTCCCCACCGGCGGTAATCGTGCCTCGTGCACGTAGCCCGCGAACAGCTCGCGCCAGGCTCACCTGCGCGATGCCTGCCGACCCGGTGCGATCCCGGGGCCGACGGTCATAGTCCGGATGAGAGAGAGCGGGGTTTTTGCCGCACGCGCAAGGCGTGCGGTGTGGCCCTGTGCGCCCATTCAACTCAAACACAGGACCTGTCGATGACTCAGCCGTATTCCGTTTCCCAAACTTCCCCCCGCCGTATCGCCTTTATCCAGTCCTGCTGGCACAAGGACATCGTCGACCAGTGCAAGACCTCGTTCGTCGCCTCGCTGGCGGCCGCGGGCATCGCCGAGTCGGAGATCGACTTCTTCGAGGTGGCCGGCGCCTTCGAGATCCCGCTGCACGCCAAGCTGCTGGCGAAGACCGGCAAGTACGCGGCCATCGCCTGCGCCGGCCTGGTGGTGGACGGCGGCATCTACCGCCACGAGTTCGTCGCGCAGGCGGTGATCTCGGGCCTGATGCAGGTCGGCCTCGAGACCGAGACGGTGGTGCTCAGCGCGGTGCTGACGCCGCATCATTTCCATCACGGCTCGCACGAGCACACCAGCTTCTTCCACGAGCACTTCGTGGTAAAGGGCAAGGAACTGGCGCACGCCTGCGCCGATACGGTGGCCAAGGTCGCCGCGCTGCGCGGCGCGGCAGAGGCCACGGCCATCAAGCAGGCCGCATGAGCCGGTGCCCGGGCCGTTGATTCCTGAACGGGCCTGACGGCAATCCGCAACGACAACGCCCGATGCATGGCATCGGGCGTTTCGTATTCGACGACCCGATTCCTGGTTGCCGTTCAGCTTTCCGGATCATCCCCGAACTCGCGGAGCTCTTGCGAGCAGCGGCAGGCTCGGGCGATCTTCGCGGCCCACCCGCGCATGAATCGCGAGCGCCGCTCAGCGCTCGCCGGCCCGCCAGCGCAAGGACGTTCCGCGCCGGCGCACCTGATAGACCAGCCACAGCCACACCAGCCAGCCCATCCCGGCATAGAGGGCAACGCGCGTGTCGTCGAACCAGCCGATCATCGCCACCACGAACAGCATGAAGGCGATCGCCAGCGCCGGGCCGAGCGGCCACAGCGGCACGCGGAACTTCAGCGCCTCGACCTCGGCGCGCGGCAGCCGGCGCCGCATCGCCACCTGCGAGAGCAGGATCATCAGCCAGACCCAGACGGTCGCGAAGGTGGCGATCGCCGCCACGGTCTGGAACACGTCCTTCGGCGTCAGGTAGTTGAGCACCACGCCCACCAGCAGCGCGCCGGCCATCACCAGCACCGTCATGTAGGGCACGCCCTGTTTCGAGGTGGCGGCCAGCAGGCGCGGCGCCTGGCCCTGTTGGGCCATGCCGTACATCATGCGGCCCGCGCCGAAGATATCGCTGTTGATCGCCGAGATGGCGGCGCTGATCACCACCACGTTGAGGATGCTGGCGGCCGACTTCACGCCGAGCGCCGAGAAGATCTCGACGAAGGGGCTGCCGCTGGTGCCCACGCCGGTCCAGGGGAAGATCGACATCAGCACGATCATGGTCAGCACGTAGAACAGCAGGATGCGCACCGGCACCGCGTTGATCGCGCGCGGGATCACCTGCTCCGGGTTCTTCGCCTCGCCGGCGCTCATGCCGATCACCTCGATGCCGCCATAGGCGAAGATCACCACCGACAGCGAGGCCACCAGCCCGCCGAAGCCGTTCGGCAGGAAACCGCCGTGCGACCAGAGATTGGCGAGCGAGGGCGCGGCCGCGTCGGCGCTGCCCAGGTGCATGCCGACCGCGAGGATCGCGATGCCGCCGACGATCATCGCGCCGATCGCCACCACCTTGATGATCGACAGCCAGAATTCGAGCTCGCCGAACACCTTGACCTGGCAGAGGTTGAGCCCGCAGATGATGGCCACGATCGCCAGCACCCAGATCCATTGCGGCACGCCCGGAAACCAGAAGCCCATGTAGATGCCGAAGGCGGTCACGTCGGCGATCGCCACGATCACCATCTCGAGCGTGTAGGTCCAGCCCGTCACGAAGCCCGCGAAGGGGCCGAGGTTGTCGCTGGCGTACTGGCCGAAGGAGCCGGCCACCGGCTCGCGCACCGCCATTTCGCCGAGCGCGCGCATCACCATGTAGACCGCCGCGCCGCCGACGATATAGGCGAGGATCACGGCCGGGCCGGCCAGGCGGATGGCGGAAGCGGAACCATAGAACAGGCCCGTGCCGATGGCCGAGCCGAGTGCGAGAAAACGGATGTGACGCGCGCCGAGATGGCGTTGCAAGTGCTTCATCGTGTCTCCGTGATTGGATTGGCGGGCCGGCATCATGGCCGGCCGCAGCGCCCGAAGTTGTCTAGTCAAGTTGGATCGGGCGGGGATCATCATACCAATGCTCGGCGCGCGGAAAAAGGGGCTGGGGAAGCAAGAATGCCGCGTCCTTTCGGAAGCTCGAATCAAGCCGAGGCGCGCCGATCAGGCCGATCGGCTTATTCACAAATCACTTGAATGAACAATTGGAGGATTCTGATTTTCTTTAATTGTTGCAAGATTCCCGCATCCGGCCCCTGATGATTCGCGTTTGATGCTACCGTTCGCCACGAGAGAAAAATTCGTAAGAATGATAATGACGAACCACCAGACCAGCCGCCAAACCGGGGTGATGCGCGCAATGACGCGCGTCAGCATGTCCATCGCAGACACCCTCATACCGTGCCGCATCGCCGATGCCGCCGCGCGCCGATCCCGGCCGCCGGCCTCGATCGTCGGCGCCGGCGCCTCGGGCTAGTTCGCCGCCTCCAGCGCGGCGCTGCCGAAGCCGTTTCCTCCCCAATCCGATTCGCGCGAATCGCGTGCGCCCCGGCCAATGCCGGGGCCCGCGCGTGCGCGCGCGGCCGTGCCGGCCGGATCCGGCGCCGGCCAACCGTTCCACCGATGTTTTTCAACCGATGAGGAGCCCCTCGATGACTCAACCCCTTCGTTCCCGCGCCTGCGTGGCGGCCATGGCCGCCGCGCTCGCGCTCGGCCTCGGCGCCTGCGCGACCGAATCCTCGCGCAGCCTGCCGGTGGCGCCGACCCCGAGCGCCCAGGTGCCGTTCGCCGGCAAGCCGGTGGCGATCTCGGTCGGCAAGTTCGACAACCGCTCCAGCTACATGCGCGGCATCTTCTCCGACGGCATCGACCGCCTCGGCGGCCAGGCCAAGACGATCCTGATCACGCACCTGCAGCAGAGCCGCCGCTTCAGCGTGCTCGATCGCGACAACCTCGACGAGATTCGCCAGGAATCGGCCTTCCTGAAACAGCAGCAGGCCGTGAAGGGCGCGCGCTACGTGGTGACCGGCGACGTGACCGAGTTCGGCCGCAAGGAAGTCGGCGATCACGAGCTGTTCGGCATCCTCGGCAGCGGCAAGCAGCAGGTGGCCTATGCCAAGGTGAACCTCAACATCGTCGACACCGCCACCTCCGAGGTGGTGCTGTCGAGCCAGGGTGCCGGCGAGTTCAGCCTGTCGAGCCGCCAGGTGATCGGCTTCGGCGGCACCGCCAGCTACGACTCGACGCTCAACGGCAAGGTGCTCGACCTGGCGATCCAGGAGGCCGTCGAGCGCCTCGTCGCGCAAGTCGACGCCGGCGCCCTGGGCGCCCCCAAGTGAGCCGTGCATAAACGGCCATCCCGCGTTTCACCCTCGACCACACGACCACGATGAAGACCATCACGTTCATCCGCGGCGCCGGGCTGTCGCTCGCCGCCGCCAGCGCGCTGCTGACCGGCTGCGCTGCCCCGAGCACGCCGCCGCTCTACCAATGGGACGGCTACCAGCGCGGCGTCTACGACTACTTCAAGGCTGAGAAATCGCCGCAGGAGCAGATCGACGCGCTCGAGAAGTCGCTGCAGAAGATCCGCGCGCAGGGCCATCGCCCGCCGCCGGGTTTCGAGGCGCAGCTGGGCGTGCTCTACGCCACCGTCGGCAACGACGAGCAGGCGATGCAGGCCTTCCAGGCCGAGAAGGACTCGTTCCCGGAATCCGCCTCGTACATGGACTTCCTGATGAAGAAGAAGGTCGGCGGCAAGGATGCCGGGCCCGATCCCAAGCCGGCCGTCCAGCCCGCCACGGCGCCCGCCGCCGCTTCGGCGGCCCATTCCGACACCACCGCGCAGGCCGCGAACCACTGACCGGAGCTCCCCATGTTGCAACGCATTTCGATCAAGCTGCTGTCGGCCGTCGCGCTGCTGGCCATGCTGGCTGCCTGCGCGGGCCCCGTCCAGCGCCCCGACTACACGGCCTTCAAGCGCAGCCAGCCAAAGTCGATCCTGGTGCTGCCGCCCGTCAACAACACCAACGAGGTGAAGGCGAGCTTCGGCGTGCTGTCGCGGGTCACCCTGCCGCTGGCAGAGTCGGGCTACTACGTGGTGCCGGTCGGCCCGATGGAGGAGACCTTCAAGTACAACGGCCTGACCACGCCCAACGACATCGCCGAGGTGTCGCCCGCCAAGCTGCGTGAGATCTTCGGCGCCGACTCGGCGCTCTACATGACGGTCACCCGTTACGGCACCACCTACCAGGTGATCGACAGCGTCACCGTCGTCTCGGTGAGCGCCAAGCTGGTCGACCTGCGCACCGGCGACGTGCTGTGGACCGGTTCGCAGAGCGCCACCGACAAGGAGCTGGGCGGCATGCACGGTGGCATGCAGGGCGGCGGCATGGTCGGCCTGTTCGTCAACCTGGCCCAGGCGGCCGTCAAGCAGATCGCGAAGACGGTGACCGACGAGAGCGTCGACGTGGCCGGGCTGACCAATGCCAAGCTGCTGTCGGCCGGGCCGCCCAACGGTCTGTTGTACGGGCCGCGCTCGCCGAAGTACGGCACCGACTGAGCCCGCGCGGCGGCGGGTGGCCCGGGTTTCGGCTCGGGCCGCCGTGGCGCCGCCTTGCCATGACCCGTCGGACGGATCCGGTTTTCCGGAGCGTCCGACGGGTTTTTGTCGTTTACGGTGTCGTTCACGGCACCGCCGGCACCGGCTCCCACGGCTGTTACAAATTTTCCCGTCCCCGGCTGTCCCGTTTTCCGTTCTCGCGGGTCATGGCTGCAAGGACCGCTGTGAATGGGCGGTATGATCGCGGCTTCGTCCGCGTGCCGCACTGCCGCAAATCCTCGGAGGATTCGCGGCAGCCGCGGCGTATCACGTGACTTTCGGAACCTGGATGGACAAGCTGTTGAAGCCTTACCCGACCTCGATCGCCGCGCCCGCGGCGCTGACGGCATGAGCGCCGGCCTCGACCGCTGGCGGCGGCTGGCGCCGCTGGCGCCGCTGGTGTCGCGGATCGTCTGCGCGATCGGCGGCGGTTACGCGCTCGGCGCGCTGGCCAGCGTGGCCGCGCTGGCCTTGCCGATCGCGGCGCCCCAGGCGGTGCTGACCGGCATGCTGGCCAGTTTCGCGTTCTACACCGGCGCGGTGATCTGGGTGTTCCTGGCGCGCAGCGCGACCCGCGCCTGGGCGGGGCTGCTGGCGGCGGCCTTGCCGCTCGCGGTGGCGGCCGCCTGCGTCGGCGCGGGAGTGATCGCGCGATGAGCATGGCACCGAACCCGACGACGCAACACGCCGCGAACCAGGGCGTGAAGCCGGACGGAAAGCAGGGCACGAAACCGGATGTGAAGCCGAATATGAAGCCGGACGCAAAGCCGGAAGCGAAGCCGGGCGCGAAGCGCGCCGCCCCCAAGCCGCGCGGCGTGCGCCAGAGCATGTCGGACCTGCATACCTGGGCCGGGCTGCTGTGCGGCTGGATCCTCTACGCGATGTTCCTGACCGGCACGGTCAGCTACTTCAAGGACGAGATCTCGCAGTGGATGCGCCCCGAACTGGCGCACCAGCAGCACACGCCCGACCCGGCCGAGGTGGCCAGGCGCGTGGTCGGCACCATGGCCACGCTGGCGCCGCAAAGCACGCAATGGGGCATCACGCTGCCGACCGATCGCAGCAACGTGGCGAGCGCGTTCTGGCGGCTCACGCCGGCCGAGATGGGCAAGGGGCGCTTCTTCGGCGAGGCCGCCTTCGATCCGGGCAGCGGCCGCGTCACCGCCGCGCGCGACACGCTGGGCGGCGAGTTCTTCTACCGCTTCCATTTCCAGTTCTATTACATGTCGCCGATCTGGGGCCGCTGGATCGCCGGCTTCTGCGCGATGTTCATGCTGGTGGCGATCGTCAGCGGCGTGATCACGCACAAGAAGATCTTCGTCGACTTCTTCACCTTCCGCTGGGGCAAGGGCCAGCGTTCCTGGCTCGACGCGCACAACGTGCTGTCGGTGTTCGGCCTGCCGTTCCACCTGATGATCACCTACACGGGCCTGGTCACGCTGATGACCCTGTACATGCCCTGGGGCAACCAGCTCGCGATGAAGACGCCCGGCGAGCAGGCCGCGTTGAACGCGCAGGTCAGCGCCTTCATCCAGCCGGCCGCGCCGAGCGGCAGGACGGCGCCGCTCGCGCCGGTCGACGCGATGGTGCGCGTCGCGCAGGCGCGCTGGGGCGAGCACGGGGTGGGCATGGTGACGGTGGTCAACCCCGGCGACGCGATCGCGCGCGTGGCGGTGGCGCGCGCCGAGGCCGGGCGCGTATCCTCGAGCCCGCAATACCTGGTGTTCGACGGCGCCACCGGCAAGCTGGCCGAGGTGCACGACCGGGTGGGCGGCGCGGCCGAGACGCGCGGCGTGTTCTACGCGCTGCACCTGGGCCGCTTCAGCGACCTGCAACTGCGCTGGCTGTACTTCATCGTCAGCCTGGCCGGCACAGCGATGGTCGGCACCGGGCTGGTGATGTGGACCGTCAAGCGCCGCCAGCAACTGCCGGATCCGACGCGGCCGTATTTCGGCTTCCGGCTGGTCGAGCGGCTCAATATCGCCAGCATCGCCGGCCTGTCGATCGCGATGACGGCTTATCTGTGGGGCAACCGCCTGCTGCCGCTGGACCTGCCGCATCGCCAGGACGGCGAGATCAAGCTGTTCTTCGCGGTGTGGGGCGTGGCCCTGCTGTACGCGTTGCTGCGGCCGGCGCGGCGCGCCTGGATCGAGCTGCTGTGGCTGGCCGCCGGTTTGCTGGCGCTGCTGCCGGTGCTCAACGCGCTGACCACCGCGCGGCCGTTCTGGCGCAGCGTGGCCGAAGGCGATTGGGTATTCGCCGGCTTCGACCTGATGATGTGGGCCTTCGCGGCGCTGCATGCGCTGCTGGCGATCCGCGTGAGCCGCCATCGCGGCCGGGCC
Source organism: Burkholderia sp. Cy-637 (assembly GCF_011753175.1). Lineage (NCBI taxonomy): Bacteria > Pseudomonadati > Pseudomonadota > Betaproteobacteria > Burkholderiales > Burkholderiaceae > Burkholderia > Burkholderia sp. Cy-637. Next base: position 14,858 of record NZ_VWWC01000073.1, read on the forward strand.
AGCGCCGCGGGCAAGGGCGGGGCGGCCGGCAAGGCGGGCTCGCGCGCCCCGGCCGCGAAACCCGACGAGGAGCGACTCTGATGGTGTCCGCGATGCTGATCGTTTGTCTTGCCGCCTTCGCCTGCCTCGCGCTGGCCATGGAGCGGCACCAGGAAACCGTGTTCGGCAAGGTGCTGGCCGCCGCGCCGACGCGCCTGCTGCGCTGGCTTGGCTGGCTGGGTTTGCTGGTCGGGCTGTGGCTGGCGGTGGCGGTGCGCGGCTGGGCGCTGGGGCTGGTGACCTACAGCGGGGTGACGAGCCTCGCCGCCGGAATCGTGATCGGGGCGCTGATCGTTCGCGAGCGGCGGGGCGCGGCGCGTTGAGCCGATCGCCGGCTCGTCGCGGGATTCATCCAATCAACAAGTCGATAAGAGAGAGGGCGCCATGAAGTGGCTGAAGTGGTTGTTCATCGAGTTCATCGTGCCGATCGCGATCATCATGGCGCTCAATCTCTTGGTCAATTTCGTGCTGACCTGGAGCGGCGTATACGGCAGCTATATCGAGGATGGCGGGACGAAAGCCATAATCAACAGCGTCGGTGGCGTGCTGCTGTACTACCTCGGCAAAACCGTCCACGACGTGCGGCGCGCTCGCCGCTGGCGGAATTGAGGCAATTCCATCGACTGATTTCCGGCCGGCGAGCCGGCCCTCTCAGCCCGCCTCGACGATCAACCTCGCCCGCACCGCGCGAATCCGCCGATCCACGAAATACCCGCCGCCTTCCACATAACGCAGCATCAGCCTCCCGCAATCGCGGCAGGCCCAGACATCGCACTGGTTGTACGGGAAGTAGCGCGGCGCGATCGGCGCCTCGGGCGACCAGTATTGCAGGCCGTCGGGCAGGTATTCGTCGTAGGACGGTTCCGCGCCGTCGTCGGCGCGCAAGGTGCCGACCTGCTCCAACCGGCTCTCGTCGAGCGAGAGCGGCTGCGATTGCCAGCCCTCCAGCGGCGTCCTGCTGCAATCGCAGGCTGCCGCCTGCCGGGCTTCGGCGAGTTCGGCCAGGGCGCGCAGCGCCTTCGCGTCGAGGAGGGGATTCGTCATGAGCGGGCAGGGGATCGGGAGCGGAGCGCCAGTGTAGACGGATTCACCGCGCGGCGCGCTCGGGTCCCGGCGCTCGGCCCGAACGAATCCCGAGCCGCCCTCAATCGCCGCCGAGCCGGCGGTCCATGCGCGTCATCGCCTCGCGCACCTCGCGCTGGAACTGCGCCAGCGCCTGCGCGGCCGGCGCCGGCGGCTGCAGGGCCGCCCACAGCACCTCGATCAACTGGTCGGCGGTGCGCTCGGTATCGAGCGTGCGCCGCCCCAGGATCGCATCCCACAGCACATGCTCGATCGGCCCGAACACCAGCGAGCGCAGCAGGCTCAGCGGCATGTCCTGGCGCACCTGGCCTGATTCGCGGCCGCGCGCCAGCACCTCCATCAGCGGCGCCGTGTAGCGGCGCTGCAGCTCGCCCAGCTCGTCGCCGAGCATCTGCTGCTTGGCGCGGCCCTCCGACAGCACCAGCGCGCACAAGCCCGTGCCGTTCACCAGCATCAGCCGCAAATGGGTGCGCACGATGAAGGCGAACTGCTCGCGCAGCGGCGCGCCGGCCGGCAGCCCGGCCTCGAAGGCGGCGATGTTCTCGTCGTACCAATCGGCGATCACGCGCGCGCACAGCTCGCGCTTGCCGCGGAAATAGCTGAACACGGTCGCCTCGGACACGCCCACGCGCTGCGCGATCTCGGCCGCCGTCGCATGTTCATACCCCTTCTCGGCGAACACCGCCCGGCCGGCGCGCAGGATGTCCTGCACGCGTTGCTGCGACTTGCGGCCGGCGGGCGCGCGGCTGCCCTCGGCGCGATCGGGTCTGACGGGCGTATCGGTCATGGCGTGAACGGGCAAGAACGGAGCGATGCCGCCGATGATAGCCGAGATCCCGATGAAATTTGAGTGACACTCAAAAAATCGTTGACGCGCCCTCGACGCCCGCGCGACACTACGCGCCATCAATCCACATCAAATGACCTGGTTCGATCGATCGACGTCCGGGAACAATTCTGAGCACAACTCAGATCGAGACACCCCACCGGATCGGCCGAACGCACTTTCTGGAATCGGAGGACACATGAGCAACCTGCCCGGCGTGCAATTCATGCTTGGAGAGGACATCGAGATGCTGCGCGACGCGGTGGCCACGTTCGCCGCCAAGGAGATCGCCCCGCGCGCGGCCGAGATCGACCGCAGCGACCAGTTCCCGATGGACCTCTGGCGCAAGTTCGGCGAGCTCGGCGTGCTCGGCATGACGGTGAGCGAGGAATACGGCGGCACCGACCTCGGCTACACCGCCCACATGGTGGTGATGGAGGAAATCTCGCGCGCCTCGGCCTCGGTCGGCCTGTCCTACGGCGCCCATTCCAATCTCTGCGTCAACCAGATCAACCGCAACGGCAACGAGGCCCAGAAGCGCCGCTACCTGCCCAAGCTGATCTCCGGCGAGCACATCGGCGCGCTGGCGATGAGCGAGCCGAACGCCGGCTCGGACGTGGTCAGCATGAAGCTGCGCGCCGACAAGCGCGGCGGCCACTACGTGCTGAACGGCACCAAGATGTGGATCACCAACGGCCCCGACTGCGACACCCTGGTGGTCTATGCCAAGACCGAGCCGGAAGCGGGCGCGCGCGGCATGACGGCCTTCATCGTCGAGAAGGGCATGAAGGGCTTCTCGGTGGCGCAGAAGCTCGACAAGCTCGGCATGCGCGGCTCGCACACGGGCGAGCTGGTGTTCCAGGACGTCGAGGTGCCCGAGGAGAACGTGCTGGGCGAGGTGGGCGGCGGCGTGAAGGTGCTGATGAGCGGCCTCGACTACGAGCGCGCGGTGCTGGCGGGCGGCCCGACCGGCATCATGGCGGCCTGCCTCGACGCGGTGGTGCCCTACATCCACGATCGCAAGCAGTTCGGCCAGTCGATCGGCGAGTTCCAGCTGATCCAGGGCAAGGTGGCCGACATGTACACCAACTTCCAGGCCTGCCGCGCCTACCTGTACGCGGTCGGCCGCCATCTCGACGCGGCCGGCAGCGGCCATGTGCGCCAGGTTCGCAAGGACTGCGCCGGGGTGATCCTCTACACCGCCGAGCGCGCCACCTGGATGGCCGGCGAGGCGATCCAGATCCTCGGCGGCAACGGCTACATCAACGAATACCCGGTCGGCCGGCTGTGGCGCGACGCCAAGCTTTACGAGATCGGCGCCGGCACCAGCGAGATCCGCCGCATGCTGATCGGCCGCGAACTGTTCGCCGAAACGGCCTGAGCCCGCGCCACGGAGCCCACACGATGCCGATCCTCGAATCGAAACTGAACCCCCGCTCGGACGAATTCCGCGCCAACCAGGCCGCGCTCGACGCGCTGGTGGCCGACCTGCGCGACAAGGTCGAGCGGCTCGCCCAGGGCGGCGGCCAGGCCGCGCGCGACAAGCACGTGGCGCGCGGCAAGCTGCTGCCGCGCGAGCGCATCGCCTTGCTGCTCGATCCGGGCACGCCGTTCCTGGAGCTCTCGCAGCTGGCCGCCTACGGCATGTACAACGACGACGCGCCCGGCGCCGGCATCATCACCGGCATCGGCCGGATCGCCGGCCGGGAATGCGTGATCGTCTGCAACGACGCCACCGTGAAGGGCGGCACCTACTACCCGGTGACCGTCAAGAAGCACGTGCGCGCCCAGGAGATCGCGGCCGAGAACCGGCTGCCCTGCGTCTACCTGGTCGATTCGGGCGGCGCGAACCTGCCGAACCAGGACGAGGTGTTTCCCGATCGCGACCATTTCGGCCGGATCTTCTACAACCAGGCCAACCTGTCGGCGGCCGGCATCGCGCAGATCGCGGTGGTGATGGGCTCCTGCACGGCCGGCGGCGCCTACGTGCCGGCCATGAGCGACGAGTCGATCATCGTCAAGGAGCAGGGCACCATCTTCCTGGGCGGCCCGCCGCTGGTGAAGGCCGCCACCGGCGAGGAAGTCAGCGCCGAGGACCTGGGCGGCGGGGACGTGCACACGCGCCTGTCCGGCGTGGCCGACCATCTCGCGCAGAACGACGCGCATGCGCTGTTGATTGCCCGCTCGATCGTCGGCAACCTCGGCGGCAGGGCGGCGACGCCCCTGGCCCTGGCCGAGCCGCTGCCGCCGCGCCACGACCCGGCCGAGCTGTCGGGCGTGATCCCCAGCGACACGCGCAAGCCCTTCGACATCCGCGAGGTGATCGCGCGCATCGTCGACGATTCGGCCTTCGACGAATTCAAGGCGCGCTACGGCACCACGCTCGTGACCGGCTTCGCCAGGATCTGGGGCCACCCGGTCGGGATCGTCGCCAACAACGGCATCCTGTTCTCGGAATCGGCCGTGAAGGGCGCCCACTTCATCGAGCTGTGCTGCCAGCGCAAGATCCCGCTGGTGTTCCTGCAGAACATCACCGGCTTCATGGTCGGCCGCAAGTACGAGAACGAGGGCATCGCGCGCCACGGCGCGAAGATGGTGACGGCCGTGGCCACCGCCAAGGTCCCCAAGTTCACGGTGATCATCGGCGGCTCGTTCGGCGCCGGCAACTACGGCATGTGCGGGCGCGCCTACTCGCCGCGCTTCCTGTGGATGTGGCCGAACGCGCGCATCTCGGTGATGGGCGGCGACCAGGCCGCCTCGGTGCTGGCCACGGTGCGCCGCGACGGCATCGAGGCGCGCGGCGGCAGTTGGTCGGCCGAGGAGGAAGCGGCCTTCAAGGCGCCGATCCGCGAGCAATACGAGCAGCAGGGCCACCCGTATTACGCCAGCGCGCGCCTGTGGGACGACGGCGTGATCGAGCCGGCGCAGACCCGCGACGTGCTCGGCCTGGGCCTGGCCGCCGCCATGAACGCGCCGATCGAGGACACGCGCTTCGGCGTGTTCCGCATGTAAGGAGGCAGGGATGCGATACGAGACGATCCGGATCACCGAGCAAGCGCGCATCGCGACGGTCACGCTGGCGCGGCCCGAGGTGCGCAACGCCTTCAACGAGACCATGATCGCCGAGCTGACGGCCGCCTTCGTCGAGCTCGACGCGCAGGCGCAGGTGCGCGCCGTGGTGCTGGCCGCGGAAGGCCCGTCGTTCTGCGCCGGCGCCGACCTGAACTGGATGCGCCGGATGGCCGGCTACAGCGACGACGAGAACCGCGCCGACGCGCGGCTGCTGGCGCGCATGCTGGAGGCCGTGTATCGCTGCGGCAAGCCGGTGATCGCGCGCGTGCACGGCGACGCCTATGCCGGCGGGGTGGGCCTGGTCGCCGCCTGCGATATCGCCGTCGCAGCCGCGCCGGCGCGCTTCTGCCTGTCGGAGGCGCGGCTCGGGCTGATCCCCGCGACCATCGCGCCCTACGTGGTGCGCGCGCTCGGCGAACGCGCCTCGCGCCGCTACTTCACCACCGCCGAGGTGTTCGACAGCACGCGCGCCGCGCAACTCGGCCTGATCCACGAGGCCGTGCCGGCCGAGGCGCTCGACGCCACCATCGCGCAACTGGCCGAGACGCTGCGCAACAACGGGCCCGACGCGGTGCGCGCCTGCAAGCGGCTCGCGGCCGAGGTGGCCGGCCGCGCGCTCGACGACGCGCTGATCGAGCAGACCGCCGACTGGATCGCGGCCACCCGCGCCGGCGCCGAGGCGCGCGAGGGCATCGCGGCCTTCCTCGACAAGCGCTCGCCGTCCTGGCGCGAGTGAGCCGACCGAGCCGCGTGCGCCAAGGCGCCTCCGAACCCGATTACCGACATCCGACCACCATGTTCGACAAGATCCTGATCGCCAATCGCGGCGAAATCGCCTGCCGCGTGGCCGCGACCTGCCGCCGGCTCGGCATCGCGAGCGTCGCCGTCTATTCGGACGCCGACGCGCGAGCCAAGCACGTCGAGGCCTGCGACCAAGCCGTGCCGATCGGCGGCGCCGCGGCCGCCGACAGCTACCTGCGCTACGAGCGCATCATCGAGGCCGCGCGCGCCACCGGCGCGCAGGCGATCCATCCCGGCTACGGCTTCCTGTCCGAGAACGAGGATTTCGCCGAGGCCTGCGCGGCCGCCGGCATCGTCTTCATCGGGCCGCCGGTCGCGGCGATCGCGGCGATGGGCTCGAAGGCCGCCGCCAAGGCGTTGATGCACGAGGCCGGCGTGCCGCTGGTGCCCGGCTATCACGGCGACGACCAGGACCCGGCGCTGCTGCATCGCGAGGCCGACGCGATCGGCTACCCGGTGCTGCTCAAGGCCAGCGCCGGCGGCGGCGGCAAGGGCATGCGGGTGGTCGAGCGCTCGGCCGATTTCCCGGCCGCGCTCGCCTCCTGCCAGCGCGAGGCCGCCAGCAGCTTCGGCAACGACCGCGTGCTGATCGAGAAATACCTGCAGCGCCCGCGCCACGTCGAGGTGCAGGTGTTCGGCGACACGCTGGGCAATATCGTCTACCTGTTCGATCGCGACTGCTCGGTGCAGCGCCGCCACCAGAAGGTGCTCGAGGAAGCCCCGGCGCCGGGCCTGTCGGACGCGCAGCGGCGCGCGATGGGCGATGCGGCGGTGGCCGCCGCGCGCGCGGTGGGCTACGTGGGCGCCGGCACGGTCGAGTTCATCGTCACCGGCGAGCAGTTCTACTTCATGGAGATGAACACGCGCCTGCAGGTCGAGCACCCGGTCACCGAGATGATCAGCGGGCTGGACCTGGTCGAGTGGCAACTGCGCGCGGCTTCGGGCGAGCCGCTGCCGCTGCGCCAGGACCAGTTGCGCGTCAACGGCCATGCCATCGAGGCGCGTCTCTACGCCGAGAATCCGGCGCGCGGCTTCCTGCCGTCGACGGGCACGCTGCGCCATCTGCGGCTGCCGCAAGGCGCGGAATTCACCATCGGCACCGCCGTGCGCGTCGACAGCGGCGTGCGCGAGGGCGATGCGATCACGCCGTTCTACGACCCGATGATCGCCAAGCTGATCGTGCACGGCGCCGACCGCGCCGAGGCGCTCAAGCGCATGGCGCGTGCGCTGCGCGACTGCGAGGCGGTCGGCCTGTCGACCAACGTGGCCTTCCTGCAGCGGATCGTGGCCAGCGAGCCCTTCGCCACGGCCGATCTCGATACCGGGCTGATCGAGCGCAACCACGAGACGTTGTTCGCGGCCCGGCCGCTCGCGCCGGTGGCCGTGGCGCTGGCCTGCGCGGCGCTGCTGGCGCGCGAGGGGGCGACGGCGGCGGCAGACAGGGGCAAGGGCGGAATCGGCAGCATGACCGCGCAGGCGGCCTCGCCCTGGGGCGCGCTGGGCAACTGGCGCCTCAACGGCGACTATCGCCGCAAGCTCGACTGGCAGTTGCCCGAGCGCGACACGGCGCTGGCGGTTCGCTACGAACACGGCGCGCGCGGCGGCGCATCGCTCGCGATCGGCGAGGACGAAGCCCTGGCGTTCAGTTGGGCAAGCGGCGCCACGCCGCTCGACCTGGTGGTGACGATCGGCGGCGAACGCGGCGCGGGCCGTGTGGTGGCGGACGGCGACAACTTCCACGTATTCGTCGACGGCACGGCCGAAAGCTTCGTCTGGGAGAACCCGCTGGCGCATGCCGGCGACGCCGAACACGGCGGCGGCCGGTTGACCGCGCCGATGCCGGGCAAGGTGATCGCGGTATTGGTGGAAGCCGGGCAGAAGGTCGAGGCCGGCGCGCCGCTGATCGTGATGGAGGCGATGAAGATGGAGCACACCATCGGCGCGCCCAGCGCCGGCGTGGTGGCCGAGGTGCTGTATGCCGTCGGCGACCAGGTGGCCGACGGGGCGCAGTTGATCACGCTGGAAACCGCGGCCTGATCGAGGGTCGCCGTCGCATGCAAGGAAGGCGGGACGCAGCGATGCGTCTCGCCTTTTTCGTTGCGGCGGGGCCTCAATGCCCGCGATACAGCGCGCGCAACTCGGCGGCCGAAACGGCCGGCCGCGCCCCCGATTCCGACGTGCCGCGGGTTTCGCTGCCCATGCCGTCCATGTCCTCGGCGGCGGCCACGCGTGCCCGCGCCGCCTGGAGGGCTTCGGGGTAATGGTTCTTGTCGCCGTTCGGGCTGAAGCCGGCCTTCTCGAGCTGGACCAGCTCGGCGATCACCTGGGCGCGGGTGAGGGACGAGCCCGGTTGCGCGGCGAAGGCGATGGCCGGCGCGGCGACGAGGGCGGCCAGCAGGAGGTTTGCGACAGGGTTCTTCATGATCCGGATTCCTGAGTAAGAAGACGATGGATTGCCTGGTGAGGTGATGCCCGGCGCCGCGCTCAGCGCAGCGAACGGAAGCTCGTGCGCAGTTCGCCGGCCAGCGCCAGCGGCTGCTCCCAGGCCGCGAAATGGCCGCCCTTGGGCATGAGCTGGTAATGGATCAGCTTCGGATAGGCCTGCTCGGCCCAACTGCGCGGCGCCGCGTAGATCTCGTCCGGGAACACGCTGACGGCCACCGGAATCGCGACATGCTTGGGCTCGAAGAAATTGAGCTTGTTCTCCCAGTAGAGCCGCGCCGAGGACACGCCGGTGCGCGTCAGCCAGTACAGCGTGATGTTGTCGAGGATGTCGTCCTGCGTCAGGCCCTCCTGCGCGCCCTGGAACACGCGCGCGATCAGCGCCTGGCTGGCCGCGTCGTGGTCGAGGATCCAGGCCGCCAGCCCGATCGGCGAATCCTCGATGCCGTACAGCGTCTGCGGGCGATTGGCCATTTCCTGCGCATAACCGAGCCCGTGCCGGTAGAAGGTATCGAGCTGTTCATAGGCATGCCGTTCCTCGGCCGACAGGCCCGCCGGCGCCGGCTTGCCGTCCTTGAGCGCCTGGGCGATCCCGTCCGGCACGGTGGCGGGCATGTTGGTATGGATGCCGAGCAGCCCCGGCGGCGCGATCAGGGCCATCTGCTCGGTCACGGCATTGCCCCAGTCGCCGCCTTGCGCCACGTAGCGCGTGTAGCCGAGCCGCTGCATCAACACCACCCAGGCGCGCGCGATCCGCACCGGGTCCCAGCCCGTCGCGCTCGGCTTGCCCGAGAAGCCGTAGCCGGGCAGCGAGGGGATCACCAGGTCGAAGGCGTCGTCGGCGCTGCCGCCGTGGGCGGTCGGATCGGTCAGCGGGCCGATGATCTTCAACTGCTCGATGATCGAGCCGGGCCAGCCATGCGTGACGATCATCGGCAGCGCGCCGCGATGCTTCGAGCGCACATGGATGAAGTGGATGTCCAGGCCGTCGATCTCGGTCACGAATTGCGGCAGCGCGTTCAGGCGCGCCTCCATGCGGCGCCAGTCGTAACCGCCGGCCCAGCGCTTCGCGAGCGCCTGCATGGTGGCGAGCTGCACGCCCTGCGAGGCGTCGTCGACGGTCTCGCGCTCGGGCCACTGGGTGTCGCGCACGCGGCGGCGCAGCTCGGTGAGCCGGGCTTCGGGGACGTGGATGCGCAGCGGGCGGATCGCTTCGGGCTTGCCGCCCGCGGCCGGTGCCGCGTCGGCGATCGAGGCGGCGGCCGGATCGGTATCGGCGAAGGCCAGCCGGCTCAGCGAACCGGCGGCGAGCGTGGCGGCGGCGACGCCGATGAAACGACGGCGGGCAGGGATCGAATGGTCTTGCGGCATGGCGGGCTCCTGTCGTGCCGGCGGAGGGCCGGTCGGTGGTGAGGCGGTAACGAGGCTGGCGCGGCGGCGGGTGCCGGCACGCATCGATGCACGGATTCGAATGCGCCGGCGACCTGGCCTTGCCTGCGTCGCCGATTTGAATCGCATGCGATGTGATCGAGTGCGTCGCATTCTAATCAAGTGGCTGGACATGTCAAGCGGTTACGACTAAATCGCATACGATATTTATCACGATGATTTCGACTGAGGATTGGCGGTGGATTCGCCCGGTTCCAGGGCCGGCCGCCGCCGGGCAGGGCGGTGGAACGTATCGAGCCGCCTTGCGCGGCACGAGCCGATGCGGGCGGGACAGCGCCGACCGGCCAATCGCGCGCAAAAATGTGGCGCCCCGGCCTCACCGGGCCCGGCCGGCGGTCGGAAGCGGGGCGCCGCTGCGCTATGATCACGCCTTTTGATCGCGCCGCCCGGCGCGAGCGCTTTTCCGACTTCCCGATGAAACGACGACTGTCCGCGGCTGCGCTGCGCCCATTCCCGCGTCCGCGCGCATTGCAACGGCAACTGGGCCTCGGCCTGACCGTGATGGCCGCGCATGCCGCCGCCGCGCCCGCCGACACGCCCGTGCCGGCACCGGTTCCGGCTTCCGAGGCGCGCGCCGGCAAGGACGCCGACCCGGCCGTGCGCGTGCTGCCGACGGTCGACGTTTCCGGCTCGGCCAATGCCGGCTGGCGGGCCCGCAGCGCCTCGGTGACGGGCCGCGACGACGCCTCGATCCTCGATACGCCGGCCTCGGTCACGGTGGTGAGCGCCGCGCGGATCGCCGACCAGCAGGCCAGGACGCTGGCCGACGTGCTGCGCAACGACGCCTCGATCAATGCCGACTACACGCCGGTCGGCTATTACGGCAACTTCACGATCCGCGGCTTCCCGCTCGATCCGGCCAGCGCGATCCGGCTGGACGGCCTGACGCTGTCGGGCGAGCAGAACGTGGCGCTCGAGAACAAGGAGCGCGTCGAGATCCTGAAGGGGCTGGCCGCGATCGACAGCGGCGTGCTTTCGCCGGGCGGCATCGTCAACTTCGTCAGCAAGCGCCCGGAGAACGTCTCGAGCGTGACGGCCGGCGTCGACAGCCGCGGCTCGACCTCGGCCGCGGTCGACCTGGGGCGCCGCTTCGGCCCCGACAAGCAATTCGGCTTCCGTATCAACGCGGCGAAGGAGAACCTCCATTCCTACGTCGACGACGCCAACGGCCGCCGTTCCTTCGCCTCGCTCGCGGCCGACTGGAACATCACGCCGCGCGCCAGCCTGCAGGTGAACGCCGAGTTCCAGCAGTGGATCCAGCGCTCCGTGTCGGGCTACCAGTTGCTGGGCGGCACGGTGGTGCCGCCCGCCGCCTCCGCCTCCAAGCTGCTCGGCGTGCAGCCCTGGGCCAAGCCGGTCACCACCGACGCGCTCAACCTCAACGCGCGCTTCGACTACGCCTTCAACGACGACTGGCGCGCCTACGTCACCGGCGGTCGCAGTCGCACCATGATCGACGACAACGTGGCCTTCGCCTATGGCTGCGCCTACGTGCCGAGCTGCGGTGCCGGCGGCACCTCGCCGTTCTTCTTCGCCTCGAACGGTGATTTCGACGTCTACGACTATCGCAGCCCCGGCGAATACCGCCGCAACGACGAGGTGCGCGCGGCGCTGGCCGGCAAGTTCAGCACCGGCGTGTTGCGCCACGACGTGCTGTTCGGCGTGGGCGCGCTGCACCGCGTGGTGCGCCTGTCGACCTCGGTCTACGACTATGTCGGCAGCGAAAACATCTACGGCCCGGACCTGAGCTTCGATCCCTCGCCGAACAGCGCGAGCCAGTCGTATCCGCAGCTCGACGCCTGGCAGGTCTCGCTGTTCGCCTCCGACAAGATCAGCCTGGGCGATCACTGGCAGGTGCTGGCGGGCGGCCGGCAGGTGCTGCTGCGCCAGCGCGCCTGGACCAGCCAGGACGGCGAGCCGACCCGCACCGAGCGCAGCAAGTTCCTGCCGCAACTGGCCCTGGTCTACAAGCCGGTGGCGCCGCTGAGCTTCTACGGCTCCTACAGCAAGGACCTGTCGCTGGGCGACCAGGCGCCGGTGCGCGCCAGCAACGCCTACGCCTTCCTGCCGCCGCTCGAATCGACCGCTTATGAAGTGGGCGCGAAATACGACTGGGCCAACCGCCTGACGCTGACGGCCGCCGCCTTCACCATCAGCAAGCCCTTCGAGTTCGCCCAGCCCGATTCGACGGACGCCGGCTACACCTTCGTGCAGCGCGGCCGCGAGCGCCACGACGGCATCGAGCTCGGCGCCTCGGGCCGCCTGACCGAGCGGCTGTCGCTGAACGCCACGCTCGCGGCGATCCGCGCCCGCGCGTACGATTCCGGAACGCCCGCCTACGAAGGCCACCAGGTGATCAACGTGCCGGCGCTGCGCGCCACCCTGAACGCCGATTACGCGGTGCCGGGGCTGCCCGGTTTCGACCTGCTCGGCGGCCTCGAGTACAGCGCCAGCCGCACCGCCAACGAGGAGGGCAGCGCGCGCGTGCCGGGCTGGATCGTGGTGAACGCCGGCGCGCGCTACAGCACCAAGCTCGGCGGCCACCGCGTCACCGCGCGGCTGTGGGTCGACAACCTGTTCAACCGCTATTACTGGCGCGATGCCGGCGAACTGCAGGGCGACGCCTACCTGTTCATCGGCGCGCCGCGCACGGCACGCTTCTCGGTCACCTACGATTTCTGACCCGGCACGGAGCCCCGGCCTTATGTCACCTCTCGAAATAGCCGGCGTGGTGGTCAGCGCGCTCGCGATCTGGCTGACCGCGCGGCGCCATCTGCTGTGCTGGCCGGTCGGGCTCGCCTCGGTCGCCTTGTACGCCTGGATCTTCCTCGACGCCAAGCTCTATTCGGACATGCTGCTGCAGGGCGCCTTCGCGGCGCTGCAACTGTATGGCTGGTATCGCTGGCTGGCGCAGCGGCGGCTCGACGCCGGCCGCGTGGCGGGCGCCGATGCCGCGCACGTGGTGCCGGAGCGCGGCGTCGGCTGGCGCCGCGTGGCGCCCGACCTGCTCGCGGCGGTGCTGCTGAGCGCCTTGCTGGGCGGCGCGATGGCGCGCTGGACCGATGCCTCGCTGCCCTATGTCGATGCCACGCTGACCGCCTTCAGCCTGGTCGCGCAGTACTGGACGGCGCGCCGCTACATCGCCTCGTGGCAGCTGTGGTGCGTGGTCGACGTGATCTACGTGGGCATGTTCGTCTACAAGGCGCTGTACCTGACGGCCGGCCTGTATGCGCTGTTCGTGGTGCTGGCCGCGATCGGCTGGCGCGACTGGGCGCGTGCGCTGGCGCGCGCCGAGGCCGAGGCCGAGGCAATCGCGCCGCGTCTCGACGCCGGCGGGCGCGCATGAACGCGATGCCGTCAGCCGGGGCCGCGCGATGAGCGCCGATTCCCGTTCCCGATCCGGGCCGCCGACGCAGCCAGGCCCGCTGCCCGCGCCGCCCGCGCCGCTCCCCGGCGCCGAGCCGGACGATGCGAGCGCGCCGCCGCAGTTCACCGTCGACGGCGAGAGCACCGAGCGCGACTGGCCGCTGATCACGCGCGACGAGGTGGCCGCGCTGCTGGCCGCTTATCCGCGCCTCGGGCCGGTGGCGAGACTCGCCTGGCACAGCCCGCGGCCGTTCTCGGCCGCCGTGCTGGCCGGCATGGCCGACGGCGGCGAGGTGTTCGTCAAGCGCCATCACGCCAGCATTCGCGACGTGGCCGGGCTCGAGGAGGAGCATCGCTTCATCGCCCATCTGCGCGGGCAGGGGCTGCCGGTGGCCGAGGTGCTGGCCGACGCGGCGGGCAGCACGGCGACGCGGCGCGGCGACTGGACCTACGAGGTGCACGCGGCCTCGCCGGGCGTGGATGTCTATCGCGGCGTGATGTCGTGGAAACCGTTCCTGCATGCCTCGCACGCGGCGGCGGCCGGGCGCATGCTGGCCACCCTGCATCGCGCCTCGGCCGGCTTCGACGCGCCGGCGCGCCAGCCCAAGCCGCTGCTGTCGAGCTTCCGGGTGCTGGGCGAGCCCGACCTGGGCGCCGCGCTCGACGCCTGGGTGGCCGCCCAGCCGCGCCTGGCGCGCGCCCTGGACGGGCGCGACTGGCACGGCGACGTGCTGCGCGAGATCGGCCCCTTCCATCGCGAGCTGGTGCCCTTGCTCGATACGCTGGCGCCGCTCTGGACCCATGGCGACTGGCATGCCTCGAACCTGCTGTGGAGCGGCGAGGGCGCCGAGGCGACGGTGGCCACCGTGCTCGACTTCGGCCTTGCCGACCGCACTTGCGCGGTGCTCGACATCGCCACCGCGATCGAGCGCAACCTGGTCGACTGGCTCGCGCCCGAGGCGACGCGGCGCGTCGAATACGAGCATCTGCATGCCTTGCTGGACGGCTACGAATCGGTGCTGCCGCTCTCGGATACGGCCTATCGCGCGCTGGCGGCGCTGCTGCCGATCGTCCATACCGAGTTCGCGCTGTCCGAGGTCGAGTACTTCAACGGCATCCTCGCCTCGCCGGCCGGCACCGAAGCCGCCTACGACACCTACCTGATCGGCCATGCGCGCTGGTTCGCCGGGCCGCAAGGGCAGCGCCTGCTGGGCGTGCTGCGCTCGCGGCGGCCGCGCGGCTGAAGTCCGAGCGGAGTCGGCCAGCGGCCGAACCTGAGCCTGTCGGCCGGGTTCGCGCCGCTAGCGCGCCGCCCCGGCATCTCCCAGGCGTTCCACCACCAGTTCCACGAAGCGGCTCAGGCGCGGCTGGCGCCGCATGTCGCGGTGATAACCGAGCCAGGTCTCGCGGCTGGGCGGCGCCTCGCCGAGATCGAGCCGCACGAGGCCCGGCGTGGCCTCGCCGAGGGGCATCGGCAGCACCGCCAGGCCCACGCCCAGCGCGCAGAGCCGCGCCTGCGTCTCGCGGCTGTTGCTGCGCGCGGCCACCGCCGCCTCGGGCAGGCGCCGCTGGATCCAGCCCACGTCGGGCATCGCGCCGAACGCGGTATCCATCAGCACCAGCCGGCATCCGCGGCCGCGCGCGGGCAGCTCGGCCGGCGCCCCGGCCGCGGCGTAGACGGCATAGGCGGTGCTCAGCAGGCGGCGGCTCACCACGTCGGGCTCGACGAAGGGCGCGATCCGCATCACGCAGTCGGCTTCGCGATGCGGCAGGCTGTAGAGCCGCGGATCGGCCAGCAGCTCGACCGTCACGCCCGGGTGCCGCGCCGCGTATTCGGCGATCACCGGCGCGAGACGCAGCGAGCCGAACCAGTCGGAACAGGAGACGCGCAACAGGCCCGAGAGCCGAGTCTCCGCGCCCGACAACTCACGCAGCGCCGCCAGCGCCTCGATCTCCATGCGCTCCGCATGCACCAGCAGCGCCTGGCCCTCGTCGGTCGGGATGAAGCCCTGCTGGGTGCGCTGGAACAGCCGCTGGCCGAGCTGCTGCTCGAGCGCCTTGAGCCGGCGGCCCATGGTCGGCTGGGTCTGCCCGAGCCGGCGCGCGGCGGCGCCCAGGCTGCCCTCGCGGGCAATCGCGAGGAATACGCGCACGTCGCTCCAGTCGATTTCTCCCATCGCCTTCCGTCCATTCATTTATGCATGAGCAAGATGCGATCTTAGCGAGTTCTCATGCGTAATTGTTGTCGATAGAGTGGCGTCCAGATACCGAACCTGCCCAGGAGAACGACGATGAACCCCAATCCCAAGACCATGCGCGCCTGGATCGTGGACGCGCCCGACGCGCCGTTTCGCGCGATCGAGCTGCCGATTCCCGAGCCGCGCGCCGGCGAGGTGCTGGTACGGGTCGAGGCGAGCGGCGTCAATCCGCTCGACACCAAGATCCGCGCCGGCAGCGCCGCCCATGCGCGCCATCCCTTGCCGGCCGTGCTCGGCATCGACCTGGCCGGCAGCGTCGAGCGCGTCGGCGAGGGCGTGAGCGGCTTCGCGCCCGGCGACGCGGTCTGGGGCGCGGCCGGCGGCGTGGGCGGGATCGGCGGCAGCATGGCGCAGTGGGTGGCCGTCGACGCGCGGCTGCTGGCGCGCCAGCCGGCGGGCCTGTCGATGCGCGAGGCGGCCGCGCTGCCGCTGGCCGCGATCACCGCCTGGGAAGGGCTGGTGGACAACGCCCGGGTGCAGGCCGGTGAGAGCGTGCTGGTGATCGGCGCGGCCGGCGGCGTCGGGCATGTGGCGACGCAACTGGCGCTGGCGCGCGGCGCCCGGGTGTTCGGGGTCGCGAGCGAGCGCGATGCCGGCTACCTGCGCTCGCTGGGCGCGCACTTCGTCGACCGGGCCGCCGCGGTCGAAACCTGGGTGGCCGAGCACACCGGCGGACGCGGTTTCGACGTGGTCTACGACAGCGTCGGCGCGCTCGACGCCGCCTTCCAGGCGGTGCGGCCGTTCGGCCGCGTGACCAGCGCGCTCGGCTGGGGGACCGTGTCGCTCGCGCCGCTGTCGTTCCGCTCGGCGCAGTACGCCGGCGTATTCACGCTGCGGCCGCTGCTGACGGGGCAGGGCCGCGAGGCGCATGGCCGGATCCTGGTGGAGACGGCGGCGCTGGTCGAGGCGGGGCGACTCGCGCCGCGGCTCGAAGCGCGCTGCTTCGCGATCGACCAGGCCGATGCCGCCCACGCGCTGGTGCGCGAGGGCCAGGCGCGCGGCAAGGTGGTGCTGGAGCTCGGCTGAGCCGCCGGTCCGCCTTGTAACGCGCGGTAAGACAAGGCGCTGCATCGATCCGGAATAAAGCCCTGCCGCCATCGTCTTCCCATCGCCACGGGAGCGTGTCTGCCGTGGCGAGCCGTGCTTGCGGCGATTGTGCCGGCAAGCACCGACAAACCAGATGTCCGGCGCGGTATTCGCTGTGTTTTTTTAAATAAAAATCGAAACGATTCCTATTCGTGATCTAAGACGGGAATCGAGCCGCCGGCGATGCCGGACGGCGCAGCAGGCCGCGCGGGACGGACAAACCGGAGAATCAAGGTGGGGAACAAGGTCGCGATGCGAAAACTACGGAAACGAATGGGGCGCATGGGGTTGGGCCTGGGGGGCTCGCTGATGGCGCTGTCGCTGGCCCAGCCGGCCGCCGCGCAGCAGGCGCCCGGCGCGAGCGCGGCCGGCTCGGCCGGCGCGGGCGCCGACGCGCTGGCGCTGCCCGCCGTGCAGGTGCATGGCAAGCAGGACGGCGCGCCCGGCGACGACAACGTCAACGACCCGAGCCAGGTGATCAGCGTCGGCAAGACCGGCACGGCGCTCAAGGACCTGCCGGCCAACGTGCAGGTGATCCCGCGCGCGCTGCTGGCCGAGCAGGGCGCCACCATGCTGCGCGACAGCCTCTACAACGCCAGCGGCGTGAACGTGGGCGGCCAGGACACCAAGGGCTACTACGACCATTTCCTGATCCGCGGCCTGAACGCGCAGATCTACAACGACGGGTTCTCCGACGGCGACCTGCTGGGCGGCATCTCGCACTCGCTGAACGGCGTGGAGCGCATCGAGGTGCTGGAGGGCCCGGGTTCGGCGCTGCTCGGCAGCGGCCCGCCGGGCGGCTCGATCAACATCGTCCACTACACGCCCTCGGACCAGCTCCACTACGGCGGCAGCATCCAGGCCGGTTCCTACGGGATGATCAGCGGCAGCGGCTACGTCACCGGCCCGACCGGCATCTCCGGGCTCGACTACCGCGTCGACGCCACCGTCTCGCATGCCGACGGCTTCCGCTCGCTCTACAGCCGCGACGAGGAAATCCGCCCCGAGCTGCAGTGGAAGACCGATCACCACACCATCAACTTCTCGCTCGACGCGCGCGACATCCGCGAGACGCCCGATTCCTACGGGCTGATCTACGCCAACGGCTCGCCGATCTCGAACGTCTCGATCAACGCCAAGTACTCGACGCCGTTCGCCTTCGCGCGCGGCAACTACGTGCGCCCGACCCTGACCGACGCCTGGCGCATCAACGACATCCTGACCATCAACAACCGCTTCTCCTACCTGCACCGCAGCCTCGACGTGCTCGGCAACGGCGACAGCACCAGCACCAAGATCAGCAACGGCCAGGTGGTGGGCCGCCAGTTGCGCCAGCAGGACGATTCGGACAACAGCCTCGACTACCAGTTCGAGCCGGTCTGGCGCTTCGCCACCGGCGGCGTCAAGCACACCCTGCTGACCGGCTTCGAGTACCAGCACCAGATCATCGATACCGAGCGCAGCACGGCCGACCTGCCCAACATCGCCAACGCCTTCGCGCCGGTGCCGCCGGAAACCTCGCTGGCCGGGCTGAACTTCCTGTGCGACGCCAAGCACTCCTGCGACAACGACCACCTGGTGGCGAACTACACCAGCGTCTACGCGACCGACCAGGTCGACCTCAGCGACCGCCTGAAGCTGCGTGCCGGCGTGCGCAAGGACTGGTGGGACACCTCGCTGACGCCGAACATCTCGGTGCCGGGCCGCTTCGACACGCAGGGCGATCCGCTGCTGGCCGGCGTCACCGATTCGCGCCACGACGCGCCCACCAGCTGGAACATCGGCGTGCTCTACAAGGCGCTGCCCTGGATGTCGCCCTATGCCGGCGTGTCGCGCAGCCACTTCGCGAACTTCAACTCGGAGAACACGCAGAACGGCATCGGCGCGCCCGAATCCGCGCTGCAATACGAGCTGGGCGTGAAGTTCTCCTTCCTCGACGACCGCTATGTGCTCAACACGGCGCTGTTCGACGTGAAGCGCGACAACGTGGCCGCGCTGACCACCATCAACGGCGAGGAAAGCGTGGTGTTCGACAGCCAGCGCACCAAGGGCGCGGAAGCCTCGCTCGACGCGAGCCTGACGCCGCGCTGGCACCTGATCGCCAACTTCACGGCGCAGGACGCGAAGATCACCGACAACCCGCAGGGCATCGCCTCGGTCGGCAACCGTCCGCAGGGCGCGCCGGCCTACCTGGCGAACCTCTGGACCAGCTACGACTTCTCGATCGCGGGCGTGCCGGGCTTCCACGTGGGCGCGGGCGTGAACTACGTCGGCAAGAGCTACAGCGACATCACCAATGCCAATTCGATCCCGTCCTACGTGATCGCCAATGCGGCCTTCGGTTATGACACGCGTCGCTGGGGCGTCGACCTGAACGTGCACAACCTGACCGACCGCCGCTACTTCATCGCGGCGAACGCGGCCGGGGCCTATGTGGGCGAGTCGCTGAGCGCGTTCGTGAACCTGCACGCGAGCTTCTGACGCTCGGGCGTCGCGGAAAGGTGCTGAAGTGTGATGCGGCCGGGCGGCGAAACAGGCGGCTCGGCCGCCCGGCCGCTTGCCGTTTGGCTAGGGCCGGGCCGGATCGGCGTCCAGCGTCACGAGGCTCGACTGCTGGGCGGCCGGCAGCCAGAAGGCCAGCCGCGCGCGGAGTTCCGCCTCGCTGCCGCCGGTGCGGCGCGCCGCGGCG
>NZ_VWWC01000074.1:0-33683 GCF_011753175.1 Burkholderia sp. Cy-637
GCGGCGGAACCAGCGACGGCGGCGCTCGCCGCCACGCCCGCTGCGGCTCCCGCAGCCGCGCTCGCGGTAGGCGCCGCCGCCGGCTTGTGCAGTTCGGTAGCCGATTTCACCACCAGCGTCGGTGCGATCACCGTCAGCGCCACGGGCGGCGTGGCCGGCGTCACCTTCTGCTCGATGCTCACCCAGCTATGGTCGTGCTCCGACCAGGCCTGCAGCGACACCGGTCCGCCCGAGATCGCGGCCTGCACCTGCACGTGCCCGGTCTTGTCGGTGACGAGATCGGCCGTCTTGCCCGCCTGGCTCGCCTTGATTTTCGTGTCGGCCATCGGCACCTTGGCCGCGTCGAGCACATACACGTTCACCGACGGCAGGCAGCCCTTGCAGCCATCCTTCTGCGCGGCGGCGATCGCGCGCTTCATGGTCTTGCCGTCGAACACCTTCTGCAGGCTGGCCGCGTAACTCTCGTCGGTCGCGTAGCCGGCGCTCTGCAGCGCCTGCGCTTCCTTGCCGAGATTGCCCTTGGTGCCGGGATCGAACAACCCGGCCCGGGCATAACGCGGATTCGAAGCCAGGAACTTCTGGCGGTCGCGCAGGCTGTCGAGCGCGGAGTCGTAGACGCGGAACGGCGCGGTCACCCACACCTTCTTGCCGTCGACCTTCTCCCACACCGTGAAGGTCTTGGATTCACCATGCCAGGACGGATCGGCCTTGATGTTGAAGATGTTGTGGGTACCCGCCAGCACGTGCTCGCCCCAGCCGGTTTCCTGCGCGGCCTGCGCGAGGATCAGTTGCCACGAGCAGCCGGTTTCGTCGGCGACCTGCCGCGCGGGGCAGTACAGGTTCTTGATGAACTGGATCTCGTCGTCGTAGGTATAGGCCTTCTTCTCGGCTGTCATGGTTCATTCCCCGCCGCGTTGCAGCGCCGCGCCATGGCCCTTGCTCATGCCGACCCAGCCGCCGCCGTCGAAGCCGGCCGCGTCGAGCTTGCCGCCGAGCGAGCGCGGTGCGCCCAGGGTGTGCGCGTTCAGGTCGATCGACACCAGCGAGGTGTTCTCGGCGCCGTCGCAGGCGCGGCCGATCACCTGAAGCGTGCTGCCCGCCATCGATACGGCCTCGATGGTGCAGAGCGTCTTCTTGCCGGCAAAGGACACGCCGGGCTTGCCATTACGATCGAGCGTGGCCACCGCGATCTCGGTGGGCGTGAGGCCGACCACGGCCACGCCGCCCTCGGGCGACAGCCACGCGCGCGCCGAGCGCGTATCGTCGGGCAGCGGGTAGGCGGACCACTGGTACTTGCCGCTGCCCAGATCGATCCGCGAGGCGGCGATCGCGTCGCGGCCCGCGCCGGCGTTCGGCATGAACTGCCCGGCCACGAGCAGGTGCTGCGCGTCGATCCGCGCGCTGCTGCCGACCCAGAACGCGCCGCTATCGAGCTTGCCGAGCTTCGGCGTGCCGAGGTTCGGATCGAAGCGCGCCACGAAGGTGCCGAACGGCCCGTTGCGCTGGGCCGTGGCGCTGGTGCCGCCGGCCACGGCCACGCCGGACGCGCTCACCTCGAGGCCGTAGAACCACTCGTCGAAGCCGGCCTCGATGGTCTGCTGCTGCTCGATCCTGCCGGCACTCGAGATGCGGCTGACGACGACGCGCGTCTGCTTCTGCGCCTCCGAGGCCTGGGTGTCCTGCTGCGTGACGACATAGTAGGCGTCGCCGCTCGCCGCGCAGGCCACGGCCGAATTGCCGACGTAGTCGCGCGGGTGCGGGATCGAGGTCTTCCACAGCACCGTGCGGCGCTGGGCATCCACCAGCACGGCCATCGCCGTGTTGCTCGGCCCCGCGTCGTCGTACACACGGCCGCTGATGCAATAGCGGCCCTGCCCGACGTCCCGGATCGACGACGCCGAGAACCCGTCGGGCGTGCCGAGCGGCAGGTTCAGAGCCTGCGCGTTCGCGCCCGTCACCTGCAGGCATGCACCGGCCAATGCGGCCGCCATCCACTGCGCCATCTTGCGATCGAATTTCATCTGCCTCTTGCCTCGCCTCTTGCCCTGTCTCTTGTCTGGTTCACGGCCCTGCCTGCCCGCGCCGCGATCGTGCGCCGATGCGCTCAGATCGCCGCCGGCGCCGCATCAGGAGCCGCCCGCGACGTATCGTCGTCGTCCGGCCCGTCGTCGTCCGGCACCTCGGCCACGTTGTCGTGATCGGCGTAGTCGAACACGCCCGCGTTGTCCCGATCGGTCATGTCGCTGAACATCGTGAACGGCTCTTGGTATGTCAGCGTCTCCCACTTGCCCTGCTTCATGTCGAGGATCGCGTGCACCGGCGTGGGCGTCTCGGTGAACGCGCGCAGCGTCTGGCCACTGCCGTCGAGCATGCCGGCGCCGAGGATGGTGCCGAGCTCGTCGCGGAACTGGTACTTCACGGGAATCGCCGTGCCGTCGGGTTTGTGCAGCACCTCGTCGAGCATCAGCTGCTGGCTGTACTGCAGTTCGCCCTGGCTGTCGAAGAACGATTGCCGGGCCGGGTTGCCGCCGGCCGCGCCCTGCTTCTCCCAAGACGCGCACTTCTCGGTGATCTGCCCCGGCGTACCGTTCTCGATCGCGTTCGGCGTGATCTTGATATACGAGTTACCGGCGCCGATCCACAGCTCCTTGGCGGCCGTCAGCACCACCTTGCCGTCCTTGCTGGTGATCGTGATGTCCTTGAGCGCGGCGAGAGCCATCTCGTCGGCCTGCGCCTGGATCTCCACCTTGCCCCTGGCCGCGAACAGCTTGATGCCGGCCTGGCGCACGAACAGGCTGATCTTCTCGGTCACGCTCGCGATCAGCGACTTGCCGCTGGCCAGATGGACGTTCTGGCCGCTCACCAGGTTGATCTGCTGGTCGGCCGTGAGCTGCGCGGACTGCTGCGTCGACAGGCCGAGATCGGACGGGCTCGCCATCAGCAGGATCGGCTTGCCGAAGCCGTTCGCGCTGCCGCTGCCGCCGCCGCCCGTCTTGCCGCCGCGCGCCTCGGGTGCCACGTTGCGGCGCGTGGCGTCGCGGAACGCGGCCAGCGAATCGCGGCCGGCCTGCAGGCTCTCGGCCTGGCTCGTCTCGCTTGCCTGCGACAGGGCGTCGATCATGCCGTGCGAATTGACCAGCTGCTCGGTGGCCTCGCCGGCATCGAGCGGCTGGTTGGTGGTGGCATGGGTAGATAGCAGCAGCCCCTGGCCGGCGCGGATCGCGCCGTAGGCTTGCGACTTGAGGTCGAAGCCGTTGCCGAGGAAGGCGCCGCGCGTGTTGCCGGCCTGGTCGATCAGGTAGCCCAGGTGCAGGTGCGAATCGAAGCTGCTCGAATACAGATGCACGCGGTTCTGCGCAGTGGCGTCGTCCATCACGAGCTGGTTGTAGCCGCTGCCGCCGTGTTCCTTGGAACGGTAGCCCGACAGCAGGCCGTTCGAATGCCATTGCGGCTTGGCCGCGCCGTTGTAGAGCCGCGAGGTCACCACCGGCCGGTCGCAGTCGCCGCCGATGTGATCGATCAGCACCTCCTCGCCCACTCGCGGCATGTGCACGCCGCCGTAGCCGCTGCCGGTGTCGGACTGCGCCACGCGCACCCAGCACGAGGCACGCTCGTCGCCGTCGTTCTGGCGATCCCAGATGAAGCGCACCTTGATGCGGTTCAGCGCGTCGGTATGGACTTCCTCGCCCTGCGGACCAACTACGATCGCAGATTCGAGATGTGTTTCGGGCTTATCGTGCTCGAACGGGCTGCGATACGGCACGCTAGTGCGCTGCGCCTCGATCTCGGTCAGGTAGAAGCCTTCCGAGCCGTCGGCGTGCGGCACCGCGAACGCGCCGTCGCCGGCATGGCTCGCGCGCGCGGCGTCCAGCATCGCCTGCAGGCTGTGAGGAAACGCCGGGTCCTGCTTGCCGATCGGCAGGTTGTTGGCGATCGTCCAGGCCGTGTCGATCACGGCGAATTCGCGCTGGCTCGCGCGATCGCGGTCGTGCTCGGGATGGCCGTCCAGCACGAAGCGCCGCCCCGCATCGATGCCGCGCAGGCTGCCGGTGCCGATGAAACGCTTGGCGCGCGACTCCCACTCCTCCATGCGGATCTTGGAGAGCTGGTCGCCGCGATCCTGGCCGCCGTAGGTGTAAGCGCCGGTGTATTCGTAGATTTCGGCCTGCTCGGGCAAGGAACCCTGATTCGGTATGGTGGGCACGTTGGTGCCCTTCGGGTTCTGCGGGGAGGCCGGGTTCTTGTAGTCGAAGGTACGGGTGGTCAGCGTGGCGCTCTGCAGCGTGCGCGTGCCGGCCCATTGCACCAGCGCATCGGTCTCGCTGCCGGTGCCGGCACGATAGAACGACACCGCGTTCGGCTGCATCGCGTCGAGCGCCGCGAGCCGATCGGTGATCACCAGGGTATGCGACTTGCCGTCCGACGCCTGCTGCCAGAAGCCGTACAGCCCCTCGCACTCGAGCAGGCGATGCACGAAGTTCCAGTCGGTCTCGTCCTGCCGGCAATACGAGCGCGACGGCAGCGGCTTCGAGAGCGCGAACTGGAACAGGCCCCGCGCCTGCGGATGTGCGTTGAATACGTCGGTGATGATGTCGTCGGCGCTGCGATCCTGCCAGATGCGCTGGTCGCGCCGGAAGCGCAAAAAGTGCATCCACGAGGTGAAGCCCAATTGGTAGCTGGTGAGTCCCGCGTTCGAACCGAGCCGGCGCGCGGTATGCACGTAACCGTGATGCGGCCGATACGACTTGTCGGCCTGCTGGATCCACAGAGTCACCGGTTCGCCGATCAGTGTCTTCAACTCGACGCCGCCCGAGGTGGAAACCGCATCGACGGTGAATTCGAAGTGACGCCCGAGCCGCGAGCGGCCAAACACGCGCTGTGGCAGCAGCCGATCCGCACCGAGCGGCGTGTCGAGTCTTATCAGGCGATCGTTCTGCGAGATGCCGCCTGTCATCCAGCTACTTATCAGATCCTGTGCGCCCATGCCCCGCCTTCCTTTTTCCGTTCTTTTAACTGCACCCGCATCCAATACAAGCGCCGCGATTCTACAAAAGGTTTCATCATGAGAGCAAACTGATCCGTGAAAAACGGTATTGAACCGACGCGGTCGTCTAAAATGACGGCTTTAAAACTTTCAATAAGCTTAAATTGCGGAAATTATTTCCACTTAATCCGCGCATTTAAGGAAAACTTGCCAATCCATCATTTATGTCGGCCGCGCGCCATGAAGTCGATCCAGACGATCGATCGTGACGCGAAGCTATACGCACACGCTCTCCTTGGCGCCACTCTCAGTCCCAAGCAAGGCGCCTCGGCATCCCGCCTGATCGTCCGGTTATGCCGCGCAGCCATCGGTACTTCGACACCCGCCACGGTAAAATTCCTCCCGGCCGGCACACCGCTCCATGCCAAATCCGGTAAAAAACGGAACAACCAATTGATTTCGATGGACCTCCAATCCCCCCGCGCATGACCTACTCGCTCGCCACCACCTACTCCTGCGAGCTCGAGATCCGCAAGAGCCGCTTCATCGCGCATGCGATTCCGGTGGCCGACCGCGACGCCGCGATGGCCGAGCTGCAGCGGCTGCGCGCCGAGCACGCCACGGCCACCCACGTCTGCTGGGCGCTGCTGGCGGGCGGCCAGTCCGGCATGTCCGACGACGGCGAGCCGTCCGGCACGGCGGGCCGGCCGATCCTGGAGGTGCTGCGCCACCATGATCTCGACGGCGTGCTGGGCGCCGTGATCCGCTACTACGGCGGCGTGAAGCTCGGCGCGGGCGGCCTGGTGCGCGCCTATACCGATGCGATCGCCGGCGCGCTGCTCGATGCGCAGCGCGTCGAGCGCATCGCCATGACGCGGCTCGCGATCGAGATGAGCTATCCCGACGAGGCCCGCGTGCGGCGCTGGATCGAGCAGGCCGGGCACGAGCTCGTCGACAGCGCCTACGGCATGACCGTGAAGCTCGTGATCAAGCTGCCGGTGACCGAGGTGGACGCGGCGCGCAGCACGCTGATCGACGCCACGCAGGGGCGCGCCGGGTTTCCCGCCTTCGAATGAACGACGCGGCATCGAGATGCTTGCGCAAGCACCCATCTCGATGCACACGCAACCGATCCTTCAGCCCAGGAACAACCGATAAGCAGGATTCGAGGTCTCTTCCTGGAACCGGTAGCCGAGCGTGGCCAGGAAGGTATCGAAGGCCTCGTGATCGGCCGCCGGCACCTGCAGGCCCACCAGGATCGAGCTGGTATCGGCGCCCTGGTTGCGGTAATGGAACAGGCTGATGTTCCAGTTCGGCGCCATCGAGGACAGGAACTTCATCAGCGCGCCGGGGCGCTCCGGGAATTCGAAGCGGAACATCCGCTCCTCGCGCGACAGCGGCGAGCGCCCGCCCACCATGTAGCGGACATGGTCCTTCGAGAGTTCGTCGTCGGTCAGGTCGGCGGTGCGAAAGCCATGCGCCTCGAAATTCGCGGCGATCTCGGCCGATTCCGCGCGGCGGCGGATCTGCACGCCGACGAAGATATGCGCCGAGCACGCGTCGGCGATCCGGTAGTTGAACTCGGTCACGTTGCGCTCGCCTACCAGCTCGCAGAAGCGCCGGAAGCTGCCGCGTTCCTCGGGGATCGTCACCGCGAACACCGCCTCGCGCGCCTCGCCCACCTCGGCGCGTTCGGCCACGAAGCGCATCCGGTCGAAATTCATGTTGGCGCCCGAGGTGATCGCCACCAGCGTCTCGCCCTCCAGGCCCTCGCGCTCGGCATAACGCTTCACGCCCGCCACCGACAGGGCCCCCGAAGGTTCCAGCACGCTGCGCGTGTCCTGGAACACGTCCTTGATCGCCGCGCACAACGCGTCGGTATCGACCGTGATCACCTCGTCCAGCAGTTCGCGACACAAGCGGAAGGTTTCCTCGCCGACCAGCTTGACGGCGGTGCCATCCGCGAACAGGCCGACCTCGCCGAGCGTGACGCGCTCCCCTGCCTCGATCGACCGAGCCATCGCGCAAGAATCCGCCGCCTGCACGCCGATCACGCGGATCTCGGGACGCACCGCCTTCACGTAGGCGGCCACGCCGGCCGCCAGCCCGCCGCCGCCGATAGGCACGAAGATCGCGTGGATCGGCCCCTGATGCTGGCGCAGCACCTCCATCGCCACCGTGCCCTGGCCGGCGATCACGTCGGGGTCGTCGAAGGGGTGGACGAAGGTCAATTCGCGTTCCGCCTGCACCGTCAATGCATGCGCATAGGCGTCGCTATAGGACTCGCCGGCCTGGATCACCTCCACGGTCGGCCCGCCGTGCGCACGCACCGCGTCCACCTTCACCTGCGGGGTGGTGACCGGCACCACGATCACGGCCTTCACGCCGAGCCGCGCCGCCGAGAAGGCCACGCCCTGGGCGTGGTTGCCGGCCGAGGCGGTGATCACGCCGCGCGCCAGCGCGTCGGCCGAGAGGTGGGCCATGCGGTTGTAGGCGCCGCGCAGCTTGAACGAGAAAACAGGCTGATGATCCTCGCGCTTGAGATAGACACGATTTCTCACGCGCGCGGACAGGTTGCGCGCGGGCTCCAGCGCGGTCTGCACCGCCACGTCGTAGACGCGCGAGGTGAGGATCTTCTTCAGGTAGGCATCGACACTCGACGCGATTTCGGCGGACGGGGTGGTGGCGGTTTCCTGACCGCGACGGGACGGCGACAGCATCGAACGCTCCTGGCTGGGGATGGGCTTGCCCGGAGACGGATACGAAAAACCCGCCTCGGGGGCGGGTTTCGTGACGGCTTCCTGCGCGCGCTAACCCACCATTCGATGAATGGTGTGAATAATGTGCGCGATCGGGAAGGCGTGACGTGTCATGGGCGGAAGCATCCGGGATGCCGGCGCGTTTGTCAATCCCCGCGCCGGGCGGGCCTGGATCAGGCACGCCCGGCGCGCGGAGAAATTCAGTAGCAACTCAGTAGCAACTCAGTAGCGCTCGGGGACGATCATGTTGTCCGGCACCGGCCGGCGCAGGTAATCCTCGTGGTGGACGCGCTCGGGCAGCGTGACGGACTGGCGCTCGACCTCGTGATAGGGCACCAGGCTCAGCAGGTGGTCGATGCAGTTCAGGCGCGCGCGCTTCTTGTCGACGGCCTGCACCACCCACCACGGTGCCTCGGGAATATGCGTGCGCGCCAGCATCTCTTCCTTGGCGACCGTGTAGGCCTCCCAGCGGCGGCGGCTTTCCAGGTCCATCGGGCTCAGCTTCCACTGCTTGAGCGGATCCTGGATGCGTGCCTCGAAGCGCGTTTCCTGCTCCTCGTCGGTGATCGAGAACCAATACTTGACGATCTGGATGCCGCTGCGCACCAGCATCTTCTCGAACTCGGGCACCGAGCGGAAGAACTCTTCGTACTCCGCATCGGTACAGAAATTCATCACGCGCTCGACGCCGGCGCGGTTGTACCAGCTGCGGTCGAACAGCACCATCTCGCCGCCGGCCGGCAGGTGCGCGACGTAGCGCTGGAAGTACCACTGGGTGCGTTCGCGGTTGCTCGGCGCCGGCAGCGCGGCCACGCGGCACACGCGCGGATTCAGGCGCTGCGTGATGCGCTTGATCGCGCCGCCCTTGCCCGCCGCGTCGCGGCCCTCGAAGATCACCACCATGCGATGGCCGGTGCTGACCACCCAGTCCTGCAGCTTGACGAGTTCGCCCTGCAGGCGGAACAGCTCGCGGAAGTACTGCTTGCGCTGCTCGCGGCGTTCGGCGGTGAAGATCGTGTCGGGCTCGTCGAAGCGGCGGTCGTCGAGCTCCATTTCCAGCTCTTCGTCATACGCGTCGACCAGATCTTCCTCCAGGCGGCGCTGGCGTTCGGCGGCCTCAAGTTCGGCGGCGTCTTGGTCTTCGGGTCGGTTGTCGCTCATCGTGCTGCCTCCGTATCTACGTCAGAGTCGTTCGTGCGCCGATTATCGCAGTGCTGCGTGTCAGATGCATTAATTCGGGCTGACGGCCGGGATGGCGTGGAGACGCAGGGGAACCCGCCCGGCAAGGGCCGATGCACCGGCAGCCCGGGCGCCGAACGCGGGATTTTGGCCGCCTGCGGGCCCGCCTCTCGCCGATCGACGCGGGATTCTCTACACTGGGGAATGTATCCGGCCCGATTCCACATCGGGCCACGCCGGCCCCGAGCAGAACAGAAAACCGCCCCGGAACCCGAGAGAGCCGCACCTGCCCATGATGCGCACCGTGCCGAGCAAGTCATCCGCCGAACCCTTCCGCGTGCCGCTCGCCAAGCCGGCGGCGCCGGCCATCCCGCCCTTCCTGCGCGAGATCTGCGAGCGCCTGGTCGCCCAGCAGCGCGAGGACGAACTGCTGCCCTGGGCCGACCGCGCCCTGCTGATCGACCCGCTCGCGCTCGATTTCGTGGAGATGCGCGCGCTGGCGCTCTCGCTGGGCGGCCTGCACCGCGAAGCCGCCGAGATGCTGCGCCGCCACCAGGACGGCCTGCGTTCGCGCCGCCGCGATTTCGAGAGCTGGCTCGGCTACGAACTGAGCATGGCGGGCGATCCCGAGGCCGGCGCGGCGCGGCTCGACGAGGCGCGGCGGCAGGCCCTCGCCGCCGGCGACGCCGCCATCGCCAGCCTGGCCGCCCATCGCCTGGGCGACGCGCAGCTCAGGCAGGGCAAGCCGCAAGGTTTCGCCAACTGGCTCCATCGCAACGAGGATCCGAATTCGAGCGGCAGCTACCGCCCCGCGAGCCTGCCGACCTGGAACGGCGGCGATCCCTCGGGCCGGCGCGTGCTGGTCACCCACCAGCTCGGTTTCGGCGATCAGTTGCTGATGCTGGCGGCCGCGCGCGACTGGCTGCATGCCGGCGCGCGCCTGATGATCAGTTGCGACAAGCCGCTGCTGCCGCTGCTGCGCGCCTCGCTGCCCGAGTGCCGCGTGATCGACGCGCCGCGCCCACTGACGCAGGCCGAACCCTGGCCCGAGGACGAGGCGCTGCGCCGCGAGTTCGAGGTCTTCGCTCCCGACCTGCATGCCACCCTGCTGCACCTGCCCCTGCTCGACGCGGCCCGAGCGCAGCCGCGCGGCCGCTTCGAGCCCTATCTGCGCGTGCCGCCCGAGCGAGCGCGCGACGCCGCGCTGTGGGCCCGGCGGATGCGCGCCGCCGCGCCGGGCCGCAAGCTGGTCGGCCTCTGCTACGACTGCGCGCATCGCCACCGGCCCGAGTTGGGCAGCACGATCCGCTGCTGGGCCGGCCTGCGCAGCCTGCCGCGCGTCGAGATCGAGCGGCTGGTGGCGCATCCCGCGCTGGCCGAGCGCATTCAATTCGTCAGCCTGCACCACCCGAGCGGCGAGGCGCTGGCCGGCGGGCTGCCGCGCGGCATGCGCCACTACGCGCCCGATATCGAGGATTTCGCCGATACCGCCGCCTGCATCCAGGAACTCGACGCGGTGATCGCCGTCGATTCGGCGGTCGCCAACCTGGCCGCGCTGCTGGGCGCGCGCACCTGCGTGCCGCTCAACCAGGCCGGCGACTGGCGCTGGGGCAGCCGCGGGCGCGACACGCCCTGGCTGCCGGGCGTGACGGTGCTGCGCCAGCGCGAAACCGGCAACTGGGCGCCGGTGTTCGAGGAGATCGTGAACTGGCTGCGCGACGAGGTGATCTGAAGCGACGGCAAGGCAGGCCCGAAGCGCGCCGCGGCGCCCTCAGGCCTCGCCGGCCCGAATCACCAGCTTGCCCTCGATCCCGCCCGCCTCGAAGTCGCGCCAGGCCTGCGCCGTCTCGGCGAGCGCGTAACTGCGCGCGAGGAACGGCCGGACCGGCACCGCGTCGATCTCGGCGGCGAGCCTCGCCAGCCCGTTGCCGCGGTTCTGGGTGCGCAGGAACAGCGCGCGCACCCCGAGCCGCTCGGCTTCGTCCTCGGCCGGCGGCCCGTTCAGCGCGACCAGCACACCACCCGGCTTGAGCACCGACAGCGCGCGCCGCGCCGTCTCGCCGCCCAGCCCGTCGAGCACCATGTCGACGCCCTGCACCACCGTCTCCAGCGGCGTGGCCGCGTCGTCGAACACCTGTTCGGCGCCCAGCTCGACCAGCCGCGCCGCGCTGCGCGCCCGGCACACGGCGATCACGCGCACGCCGCGATGCCGCGCCAGTTGCAGCGCCGCATTGCCCACCGCGCCGCCCGCGCCGAGGATCAGCAGGCTCTGCCCGGCTTGCAGTTCGCCCAGCTCGAAGGCCTGCACGGCGGTCTGCGCGACCACCGCCAGCGAGGCCGCCCCGGCGTGGTCGAGCGTGCGCGGCTTGTGCGCCAGCGCATCGACCTCGGACACCAGGAATTCGGCGAAGGCGCCGCCCGCGCCGCCGTAGCCGAACACCTCGTCGCCGGGCGCGAAACCCTCGACGCCGGCGCCCAGCGCATCCACCACGCCCGAGAAATCGGCGCCCGGCACCCACGGAAACTCGAGTTCCGGCACCAGCCCGCGCAGGGCGCCGGCCCCGCGCTTGACGTTGCCGGGGTTCAGCGTGGCGGCCACCACGCGCACCCGCAGTTGGCCGGGGCCCGGCTCGGGCCTGGCGATATCGCGAAGCTCGAGTTGCTCGGCGCCGCCGTACTGCTTCAGGATCACTGCCTTCATGTTCAGTCGCTCCAGAATAGGAAGTTGGTTCCTTTTCGTAACCGAACGGCAGTATGTGTTAGATTGCCTGGCGCCGGAAGACGGCACTTTTCCCCGCCTCAGGCACAAAAAGGTAAGCATCATGCGAGCAAGCGAAGACACGACATGCCCGGTACGCGGCGTGCTCGACCAGGTCGGCGACAAGTGGTCGGTGCTGGTCATGCTGAAGGTGGTGGCGCACAGCCCGATGCGCTTCTCCGAGCTGCGGCGCGCGGTGGACGGCATCAGCCAGCGCATGCTGACCGAGACGCTGCGCGGCCTGGAGCGTAACGGCGTGCTGACGCGCACCGCCTATCCCACCATCCCGCCGCGCGTGGACTACGCGATCACGCCGCTGGGCATCTCGCTGGCGCAGGTGGTGGGGCCGCTGGTGGCCTGGGCCAAGACGCACCAGCCCGAGATCGCCGAGGCGCGCGAGCGTTTCGATACGCGCGCGCAGGCGCCGGAAGGCGCCGCGACGGCGCCCGGCACGGCAGCTCGGAAAGCGCCTCGGCAGGCTGCCGCCGAGGGCGAGGATCGAAGCCGCCCCTGAGCGGCGCCGCGGCGCCGCCCGGCCGCCTTACTTCGAACTGGACAGCCGCAGCTTGCGGGTCAGCACCGCGCCCGTCTTCGTATTGACCAGCCACACCGCCTGCACCTGCGCATGCAGCGTCGAGGTGCGGGTGGTGATGTCGGTCGGCTCCTCGTTGCTCGGGTCGCTGTGTTCGCTGCGCTCGCTCAGGTAGGGCGGCGCCAGCTCGGCCAGCAGCACGATCGCGAAACCGCCATCGTCGCTGGCGGCGGCGAAGTCGGACGGCGCGACGCTCAGCTGGGCGCGCACCGCCGTCTGCCTGGCCTTGCCCGGGTCCATCTCGATGATGTCGATGTGCTGGATATAGCCCTTGGCCTTGGCCTCGGCGGCCACCACCAGCCGCCGTCCGCGCGGCCCGGTGATGTCCTTCCTGAGCAGGATCGTGTCGGGCGTCGCCTCGCTGGACAGATCGAGATCGACGCTCAGCTGGTGCCGCTTCGCGCGATAGAGGATGCCGTAGCTCACCGGGATCACGAAGCGCAGCGTGCGATCGAGCCCGACCGGCTTGAGCGCCGGTTCGTCGGTCGGCTGCCTGGCCACGGCGTGCAGCCATTCGCGGGCGTGTTCCTTCAGCGAGGGTTTGCCGGTATCGAGCTTCGCCTTGGCGAGCGCATCGCGCACCGCCAGCGCGTCGTCGCCGACGAAGGCTTGCGCGGCGGCGGGACGGGCGGCAGGGGACGCCGCCGGCTCGGACGACGCGGCCGAATCCTGCGCGGCGGCATGCGCCAGGGCCGGCAGGCAGACGCAGGCGCAGACGGCCAGCAGACGAGGCAGGAAGGACGGGATGGCTGGCACGATACGGCTTGACTCTGGAAACGGGGCGCCAATGATAGCGTGGCCGGGCGCCCGATCGGCCCTTGCGGGAAGGCGGCGTCGGCACGCCCCCCGCCTCACTCCGGTTCGACGCGCGCCTTGCCGTCGTGCGGGCCGAGTTCGCGCGTCGGCCAGTCGGCCCAGCCGTCGGGGCGCCTGGCCTGGTGCGCCTCGTTGAGCGGGTAGCGGATCCGGTTGTCGTCGCGGTTCGGCTCGCCGATCACCATCAGGCGCACCTCCTCGGCCGTGTTGTTGAGGAAGCTGTGGCAGATGCCGGTGCCGGCCGGGAAGGCGACCGCATCGCCGGGTTCGAGCCGATGCAGATGGCCGTCGATCCACGCATCGGGCGTGCCTTCCAGCACGTAGACGAACTCCTCCTCGGTGCTTTCCGCATGCGGGTAGGAAGTGCGCCGCCCCGGCAGCAGGCGTACGTGATGAATGCCAATGCGCTCGAGGCCGAGCTTGCGCGCGAGCGGCGCGCCGATTCCCATCAGTTCGCTGTCGCCGGGGTAGTGCTTGTCGTCGGCGCCTTCGAGTTCGGTCCAGTGCTTGATGAAATCAGGGCGTGACATCGTGGGGGCTCCAATGGACGGGAGGCCCACATGACAACATGGGCGGGCCGCCCTGTCCATCGGCAAGCACCACACCGCCTCGCGAGTTCGCCAAGCTCAGGCGCTGGCCAGCAGGATCGCCTTGCGGCCCTCGGGCGCCTCCAGCGCCATCGCCTGCTCGATGTGCTCGTAGGCGAAAGCCTCGCCGAGCCGCGTGCGGAACACCGGATCGCCGATCACCGCCTCCAGCGCGCGCAAGGCCGCCGCCAGCCGTTCCGGCTCGCGCACCGTGGCGCTCTCGAAATTGCTGAAGCGGCGGAGGATGAGGTCCTTCATCATCAGCAGCGAGGTCGGGATCGAGAACGGCGCCGCGCGATCGAGGAAGCCGTAGGCGTAGAGCGTCGAATGCATCGGCAGGGCCGGCACGAGCGCGCTCGCCAGCGCGCCGCCGACGCCGTCGAACACGGCCGTGGCGCCGAGCGTTTCGGCCAGCGGCGCGAGCCTGTCGACCCAGCCCTCGCCGGTCGCGATCACATGCGGCTCGCCTTCGCGGCGCAGCGCCTCGGCCGCCTCGGCATGGCGCACCAGCAGGATCGCCGGCAGCTTGCGGGCCCGCGCCAGCGCGCCGAGCGCGCGCGCGGTGGCCGAATTGCCGGCCGTGACGATCACGCCGCGATGGCCCGCCGCGACGATCTCCTCCAGGAAGGCGTGGGCCGTCATCACGTTCACCAGCGAGCCGCAGTAATCGCGCGCGCGCACCGTCTCCGGCAGGATCAGGCAGCTCGTCCAGGGCACCTGCGCGTGCTCGCTCCAGAGCCCGATGGTCTCGGCGCTGCGCGTCAGCGAACGGTAGATCGCCACCTGCCGGCCCAGGTAGTCGGCCGGCACGCCGGCGCCGATCGCGCGCACCGTGCCCGCGCCCGACGCGCCCCACACGCCCTGGCCGACCGGCACCAGCCCGGCGCCCGCGGCGCCCGGCTGGCGCAGGAAGGTCTTGTCGCCGTGGTTGATCGCCGAGGCGTCCATCTCGACCAGCACATGGCCCGGCGCCGCCTCGGCCGGGCTGGGGATGTCGCGGACTTCCAGGGTCCGCTCGGGGGTCACGCAAATCGCCTTCATCGATGCCGCTCCTGTTCCTGGTGGGTGACGCGTGCCTTGGCCGGCACGACGAACCCGTAGCCTGGGCCTTTTCATCGATTGCGAAAACGTCGCCTGGCGACATATCATCGATTCCACTCTGGAATGGATCACCGCCCCCATGGACCGTCTCGATGCGATACGCCTGTTCGTCCGCCTCGTCGAACGCGGCAGTTTCTCCGCCGTCGGGCGCGAGGAAGGCATCGGCCAGCCGGCCGTCAGCAAGCAGATCGCGGCGCTCGAACGCCACCTGGGCGCGCAGTTGCTGCTGCGCACCTCGCGCCGCATCGCCGTCACCGATGCCGGCCAGGCCTTCTACGAATCGGCGCGGCAACTGGTGGAGGATTTCGATGCGGTGGAATCCTCGGTCGGCGAGCGCCAGCAGTCGCCGCGCGGGCTGGTCCGGCTCAATACCGCGCCGGGCCACGGCCGGCTCTGGATCACGCCGCGCCTGCCCGAGTTCTTCGCGCGCCATCCGGAGGTTTCGGTCGAGCTGTCGGTATCGGAGCGCAACGTGGACCTGGTCGGCCAGGGCATCGACCTGGCGATCCGCCACGGCAAGCTGGTGGATTCCTCGCTGATCGCCCGCCGGCTCGGCGAGACCGCGCTGGTGCTCGCCGCCAGCCGCGACTACCTCGCCGCGCACGGCACGCCCGCGCGCCTCGACGATCTCGACGCGCATCGCTGCATCGTGTTCTCGCGCGAGCGCGAGCCTTATCCCTGGGCCTTGCGGGTCGGGCGCGAGGCGTTGTCCTACCGGCCGCGCGGCTCGCTGCTGACCGGCGACGCGGAACACGTGCGCGCGGCCGTGGTGAACGGGCTCGGCATCTCGCAGGCGCCGCTGTGGCTGCTGGAGGACGAGATCCGCGCCGGCCGCGTGCAGGTGCTGCTGCCCAGGCTGCAACCGGAACCCCTGCCGATCCACCTCGTGCATGCCGCCGGCCGGCGCGTGCCGATGCGCGTGCGCGTGCTGATCGACTTCCTGGTGGAGATCTTCGCCAGCGACGAGCGCGCGAGGCGCTGAAGCCGGCGGCGCGACGGCGCGCCATCGTGATCATGCCGGCCGATGACCAGCCCGCCGCTGCCCGGGCCGTTCCTCGAGGCATGACCGCGTCTTCTGCGATTCCCGCCTGATCCACGCTTCGCCGCTGCGCGTCCATTGTTATCATCCACGCTGATGACAGCGGCCGATGCGCCGCACGGGAGCCGTCCGCCATGGAACTGAAACACCTCGGTGCCTTCGTCGCGCTCGCCGACGAACTGCATTTCGGCCGCGCCGCCGAGCGGCTGTGCATCGTGCAGCCGGCCCTGAGCATGCAGATCAAGACGCTCGAGACCGGCCTCGGCGTGCGCCTGTTCGACCGCGACCGCCACAAGGTCGCGCTGACCGAGGCGGGCCGCCTGTTCCTGCCCGAGGCGCGCGCCACGCTCGAGCAGGCCGCGCGCGCCGCGCAGGTGGCGCGGCTCTCGGCGCAGGGCGAGATCGGCACGCTGCGGCTCGGTTTCGTCTCCTCGGTGCTGCCGCAACTGCTGCCGACGCTGATCCGCACCATGCACGCGCGCTACCCGCGCATCGCGCTGGAGCTGAAGGACATGCCCACCCCCGACCAGATCGCGGCGCTGCACGGCGGCACGCTAGACTTCGGCCTGGCGCGCCTGCCGATCGCGGCCAGCGGGCTGAGCTCGCGGGTGGTGATGGAGGAATCCTTCGTGGTGGCGGTGCCGGCCTCGCATCCGTTCGCGCGCCGGCGCCGCATCGAGCCGGCCGCGCTGCGCGGCCAGCCCGCCTTCGTGCTGGCGCGCCGCTACGCGCCCGGCTTCTTCGACGCGCTGCTGGTCGCGCTCGGCGCGCAGCAGGTCACGCTCGACATCGCGCGCGAGCTCGGCGAATACACCACCATGCTGGCGCTGGTGGCAGCCGGCCTCGGCATCGGCCTGATCCCGGCCGAAGCGGCCGCCGCCGTGCCGCACAACGTGGTGGCGCTGCCGCTCGCGCTGCCCAGCTATCGCGCCCCGCTCGGCCTGATCTGGCTCGACGACGGCAGCGTCCTCAAGCGCGTGTTCGTCGAGGTGGTCGAGCAGTGCGTGGCGAACGGCTGGCAGTCCTGAACCACGCGCGGCGCGCGGCTCGCGGTTTACGGATCCGCCCGCACTTTTTACGCGGGATTTACGCGCGGCCCGCTACGCTGATGTCGTCCTTCCTACCCGTTCCGGGTCAACGACCATCGCATGCGCCATATCCAGGCTGTCTCGCCCTCGCTGCAACGCTCCCCTTCCCCCTCGATCCGCGTGCCCCGGCCGGCCCAGGCCGTGGTGCGGATCGCCCTCACGCGGCACGACCGCGACGCGCAGCTCGCCACCCTGCTGCGCTCGCCGCTGGCCAGCCACCTGGTCGAGGCCCGGCCCACGCGCCGCGCGATCCACCTGAGCCTGGTCACCGCGCCCGACGACATGCGCGCGCTGCTCGACCTGCTGATGGCGACCCTCGACGAAGCGACCATTGGCACCATCACGCGCTCGCTGCTGGCCGCGCCCGCCGCTTCGTCGATCCGCCGGGAGCACTGACATGCTCAAAGGCATCTGGGTCCCGCTGGTCACGCCGCTGCGCGCCGGTCGCGTCGATCTCGACGCGCTGCGCGCGCTGGCCGCCTCCTATCTCGACAGCGGCATCGCCGGCTTCGTCGCGCTCGGCACCACGGCCGAGGCGGCGCTGCTGAGCGAGGTCGAGCGCGCCGCGGCGCTGCAGGCGATCCTCGAAGTGGCGGCCGGCCGGCTGCCGGTGTTCGTCGGCGTGGGCGGCTTCGACACGCGCGCCTTCCTCGCGGAGATCGATCGTCTCGAACAATGGGAGGTGGCCGGCTACCTGGTCTCCCCGCCGGCCTATCTGTGCCCGAACCAGGCCGGCGTGCTCTGGCACTTCGGCCAGGTCGCGCTGCATACGCGACGGCCGGTGATGCTTTACGACGTGCCGCATCGCACCGGCGTGACGATCGAGCCGTCGACGGTGCGCCAGCTCACGCGTCACCTGAACATCGTCGGGATCAAGGAATGCGTGCCCGCGCATTTCGATGCGCTCGACAGCCTGCCGCTGGAAGTGCTGTGCGGCACCGACGTCGCGTTTCTCGACTGCCTGGCCGCGGGCGGCTCGGGCGGCGTGCTGGCCAGCGCGCATGTCGGCGCGGACCTGTTCGTGGAAGTGCAGCGCCTGTACGAGGTCGGCCGCGTGACCGAGGCGCAGACGCTGTTCGACGCGATGCAGCCGGCGATCCGCCTGCTGTTCTCGGCGCCGAACCCGGCCGCGATCAAGGCCATGCTGGCCTTCTCGCACGACATGACGGCCGAGGTGCGCATGCCGATCACGCCGGCCTC
Source organism: Burkholderia sp. Cy-637 (assembly GCF_011753175.1). Taxonomy (NCBI): domain Bacteria; kingdom Pseudomonadati; phylum Pseudomonadota; class Betaproteobacteria; order Burkholderiales; family Burkholderiaceae; genus Burkholderia; species Burkholderia sp. Cy-637. The sequence continues at coordinate 18,104 of NZ_VWWC01000074.1, forward strand.
GCCGCAACTGGTGGCCGAGCTGCGGCGCGTGCACGGCACGCTGGAGCGGCTGCGCGCCGAATGGCTGACGGCGCCGGCCGCCAGCCCGCTGCACTGAGCACCGCCAACGCGAACGGGGCGGCGGGATCGGCCCGCCGCCACCCCGCCCGGCACCCCGCCCGACGCGCCGGGCGGCTTGGCGCTTGCGCGGGCCTTCGCGGGCTTGCGCGACCTTAGCGGATCACGCGCGTGACGCCGCGCCCGCGCGGATCGGCCGCTGCCTCGGGCGACTTGCCGTCGACCCGGATCACCTGGATGTCGCCGCTGAAATCCTGCCCCTTCAGCGTGTAGCCCTTGGCCTCGATCTGCTGGGCCAGCTCGCCGGTGATCGGGTGATACGGCTCCCAGAAGATCGTGTTCGGCGGCAGCAGCTGGTGATGGAAGCGGAACGCGCCGACCGCCTCCTTGAGCGGCATGCCGAAGTCGTAGACGTTGGTGATCACCTGGAAGATCGAGGTGAAGATGCGCGAGCCGCCCGGCGTGCCGATCACCAGCGAGACCTTGCCGTCCTTGGTGAGGATGGTCGGCGACATCGACGACAGCGGCCGCTTCTTCGGCTCGATCGCGTTCGCGTCGCTGCCGACCACGCCGAACATGTTGGCCACGCCGGGCTTGGCCGAGAAGTCGTCCATCTCGTCGTTGAGCACGATGCCGGTGCCCTCGGCCACCACGCCCGAGCCGAAATAGCCGTTGATGGTGTAGGTGTTCGACACCGCGTTGCCCCACTTGTCGATCACCGAGAAGTGCGTGGTTTCCGCCTTCTCCGGCATCGAGGTGCCGAGCCCAGGCTGCACGCTCTTGGTGTCGGACGGCGTGTCGGGGTTGACCTCGGCCGCGCGCTTGGCGAGATAGGCGTCGTCGGTCAGTTGCGCGACCGGCACCTTGTAGAAATCCGGATCGCCGAGGTACTGGGCGCGATCGGCGAACACGCGCTTCTCGATCTCGGCCACCAGGTGCACGTACTGCGCCGAGTTCAGCGGCACGCCCTTGAAGTCGGCCGCGCGATCCTCCTTCATCTTCAGCAACTGCACCAGGCCCACCCCGCCCGAGCTCGGCGGCGGCGCCGTGATCACGCGATAGCCGTTCCAGCTGGCCTCCACCGGCTGCCGCCAGACGGCCTTGTACTGCGCCAGGTCCTCGGTGGTGATCAGGCCGTTGCCGGGCTGCATCGCCGCGGCGATCTTCTCGGCGGTCGGCCCTTCATAGAAACCCTTGGCGCCCTGCGAGGCGATCCGCTGCAGCACCGCGGCCAGGTCGGGCTGCTTGAAGTTGGTGCCGGCCTTCATGCCGGCGAAGAACTTGTCGAAGTTGGTCTTGCCGTCGAACTCCTTGGACGCGTCGACGCCGCGCTGGGCCAGTTGCTCGTCCACCACGAAGCCGTCCTTCGCGTAGTGGATGGCCGGCGCCAGCACCTGCTGCCACTTCAGCTTGCCGAAACGCTTCTGCGCCTCCCACATGCCGGCCACCGTGCCGGGCACGCCCACCGCGCGCGGCCCGTAGAGGCTCATGCCCTTGATCACGTTGCCATCGCGGTCCAGGTACATGTCCTTGGTGGCGGCCAGCGGCGCGCGCTCGCGATAGTCCAGGAAGTAGGGCTTGCCGTCGACATAGAGCGTCATGAAGCCGCCGCCGCCGATGTTGCCGGCTTCCGGATAGGTCACGGCCAGCGTGAACGCGATCGCCACCGCCGCGTCCACCGCATTGCCGCCCTGCTTGAAGATCTTCTCGGCCGCATCGGCGCTGTACTTGTCGGCGACCGCCACCGCCGAGCCAGTTAGTTGCGCGTGCAACGAAGACTTGGCGAGCGCCGGCGCATTGGGAACGAAGCCGGCAACCGCGACGCCGACACAGGCCGCGAGTACGGAAATCCTGACACGATGGAACGAAACGATCATTGCGCATCCCTCACGAGGTTGCCCTGGCGGGCTGAAAAGTAAGGCCGTCCCGCCGCTTATAGCATGTTCCGACACGCGAAAAAAATGCGCCGCCGGCCGATGGTGCAATGCAACTTTCGATGCTCGAACCAGGCCCCGCGCGGGTTCCGAGCCGTTAGATGCAATTGCTGCGCGCAGAGAAATATTCCGTCGCAGATGCTCCATATCGCGTGTCGATCTGAGATGATGGCGCCCCAGAATTTTTGCAGCGCAACCTCGCGATCGCCTCCCGCATGGCCTCACACAATGCCCATCACGCCACCGGCTGGGCCGCCGGCCTGATCGCCGCCGCGCTCGTCTGGCAGGCGGGCGCCGCCGGGCCCTGGCACGTCGGCAGCCTGGCCGCGTTCGCGGCGGGCGTGGCCGGCGGCACGGCGCCCGATTGGCTGGAGGTGGCATGGTGGTCGCGCAAGCGGCGGCTGTGGATCAAGCATCGCACCGCCACGCACTGGGGCCTGGGATGGATCGCCCTGCTGTGGTTCGCCGATCGCTCGCTGAGCGCGCTGCATCCCTGGGCGCCGCCGCTGTTCGGCTTCGCCTGCGGCGGGCTCATGCACCTGCTGGCGGATTGGCCGAATCCGCTCGGCGTGCCGTGGATCCTGCAGCGGCATTCGCTGAACTGGTGGAAGAGCGGGCGCTGCGACCTGATCGTCGTCGCGGCGGCCTGGATCGGCGCGCTGTGGGTCGCGCAGGCGGCCTGGCAGCGCGATGCGCTGCTCGAGCACTGGCTGCATTGGTTGAGGATGGCCTGAGGCCGAGGGGCTCGGCGACGGCGAGGTTGCCGGCGGCAAGCGCCGTGCCGGACATTGCCGATGCCGGCCTCGCATCGCGCGAGGGCCAGCGCCGCAACGACAAGCCCGACATGGCCGATTCGCATCGATCATGTCGGCCTGCAAGCGCCACCCTACCTCACTGCTCCCCTGCCACCGCCTGCCGCTGGAACGCGGCGATCCGCTGCCACATCGCGGCCGGATTCGAATACATCGGGAAATGGCCGCAGCGCGGAATCTCGGCCAGCGTCACGCCGCGTGCCTCGATCGCGCCCAGGTAGGACAGCGAGGCGTTCTGCTCGCCGTACATGAACATGGTCGGGCATGGCAGGCCCAGGAAGCGCGCCATCAGCCCGCCATGATCCGACAGCTCGACCATCGAGCGGAAGATGCCCGGCACCGCCTCGGCCCGCACCTTGTGGCGCAGGCTGGCCGCATAGAGCGCGCTGGCGTAGGCCGGCGCATGGCGCGCACGCTCGATGAAATCGTCGAAGAATTGCCGCGCGTCGGCACGCGGATGCTCGACGATCTGCCGGCTCAGGAAGCAATCCTCCGGTGCGATATTGCCCTCGATGTCGACGAAGCTGATCACGCGCCCGGGGCAGCGATCGGCCAGCATCAGCGCGGTCAGGCCGCCCATCGAATGCCCGACCAGGTGGAAGCGCGCGAACCCGGCGCGATCGAGCATCGCCAGCGCCGTCTCGACCAGGAACGGGATCGTGGGCTTGCCCAGGTCGGCGCAGAAGGTCTCGCCGCAACCCGGCGCGTCGTAGGCGAGGAACGGCTGCCCATCGAAGGCGCGATCCAGCACGAGATCCGCGTAGTCCTCCTTGGTCGAGCCGAAGCCGTGCAGGAACAGGATCGGCTCCCGTTGCCCGTCGCGATGGAGCGCGGCGATCTCGAGCGCGGTGCCGTCGATCTCGAAGGCCCATCGCGACGATTGGAATGTCTGCTGCATCGAATCTCCTCCTTGCATGCCTGCCTGGATGTGGCGGCTCAGTCCGACAACGAAGCGCAGAATCCGGCGATCGCCTCGCAGGCCCGCGCGAGCGAGGCGTCGTCGAGCGCGTAGGCGATCCGGATCGCCGGCCCCAGGCCGAAGGCGCTGCCGTGCACGGTCGCGATGCCCGCTTCGTCGAGCAGCGCGTCGACCACCGCCTCGTCGCTGTCGAGCCGCGTGCCGCGCGGCGTGGTCCTGCCGATCAGCCCGGCGCAGGACGCGAAGGCGTAGAACGCCCCTTGCGGCCGCGCGCAGGCGAGCCCCGGCGCCGCGTCGAGCCGCGCCACCACCAGATCGCGCCGCCGCTGGAACACGCCGCGCGTTTGCGCGATGAAGTCCTGCGGGCCACTGAGCGCCGCCAGCGCCGCGTGCTGCGAGATCGAGCAGGCACCCGAGGTCTGCTGCCCCTGCAGCGTCTCCATCGCCTCGATCAGCCAGGCCGGCCCGGTGCAGAAGCCGATCCGCCAGCCCGTCATCGCATAGGCCTTGGACACGCCGTTCATGGTCAGCACGCGCTCGCGCAGGCGCGGCGCGAGCGCGGCCAGCGTCGCGAATTCGACACCGTCGAAGATCAGGTGCTCGTAGATGTCGTCGGACAGCACCAGCACCTGCGGATGCGCGAGCAGCACGTCGGCCAGCGCCTCCAGTTCCTCGCGCCGATAGACGGCGCCGGTCGGGTTCGACGGCGAATTCAGGATCAGCCAGCGCGTGCGCGGCGTGATGGCGGCATGCAGCGCGGCCGGCGTCAGCTTGTAGCCCTGTTCGGCCCCGCAAGGCACGATCACCGGCCGGCCGCCGCACAGCTGCACCATCTCCGGATAGCTGACCCAGTAGGGCGCGGGCACGATCACCTCGTCGCCTTCGTTCAGCGTGGCGGCCAGCGCGTTGTGGATCACCTGCTTGCCGCCGTTGCCGACCAGGGTCTGGCGCCAGTGCGTGTCGAGCCCGTTCTCGCGCGCGAACTTCGCGGCGATCGCCTCGCGCAGCGCGCGCAGGCCCGCCACCTGCGTGTAGCGCGTGTGGCCGGCGCGGATCGCCTCGATCGCCGCCTCGCGCACATGGGCCGGCGTATCGAAATCGGGCTCGCCGGCGCAGAGCGAGACGATCGACGCGCCGCTGGCGCGCCGTGCCGCGACGCGGTCCATCACGCGATAGGTCGCGGAAGGCCGGGCCTGGGCGAGATGACGATTGAGGCGGTCGTGGCGCATCGGTTCCGGCTTCATCGCGCGGCCCTCCATTGCGACAGGCCTAGCAGGTCCAGGGTGGTTTCGCCTCGCGCCAGCGCGGCCATCATGCGCGCCTCCTTGTCGGCCCTCGCCTGCCCTTCGGCGAGCACCGCCTGCGCGCGCTCGGCCGGGATCACCACCACGCCGTCGTCGTCGGCCACCACCAGGTCGCCGGCGGCCACCGGCGTGCCCGCCAGGCTGATCGGCCGGCCCACCGAGGGCACGCTGGCCTTCAGCGTGCCGCGCACCGAGATGCCGCGCGCGAAGGCCGGGAAGCGGCGCGCGCGCAGCGCCGCGATATCGCGCACGCCGCCGTCGATCACCAGCCCCGCCACGCCAGCCGCCTCGGCCGCCGCCGCCAGCACCTCGCCCCAGTAGCCGGCCACGAAACCGCCGGCCGACACCACCAGCACGCTGCCGCGCGGCGCCTGCTCCATCGCCACGTGGATCGCGAGGTTGTCGCCGGGCGCGCAAGCCACCGGGTAGGCGGCGCCGGCCAGCGAGGCGCCGGCCCAGATGGTGCGGATCGCCGGATCGACCGAGCTGTCCGCGAGGCCCGAGGCCTCGTGCAGGGTGGAGGTACCGAGCCGGCGCGCCTGTTCGAGCTGCGCGTCTTGATAGGAGGGAATCGTCATCGGGTAGTCCGTTGCAGGGTGTGATAAGCCAGCGCCTCGCGCGCTTCGCGCAGGCTCGCGCCGGCGGCGATGCGCGCGCGGATCGCCGCCTCGACGTGTTCGATGCCGCGCGCCGTCTGCGCCACTTCGCGGGCCCGCTGGCGCGGCACGATCACCACGCCGTTGGCGTCGGCCACCACGATGTCGCGCGAGGCGACGCGCACGCTGCCGATCGCCACCGTCGCGTTGACCGACTCGACCTGCACGCGATCCTTGCCGGTGCGCATGAAGCGGCCCGCCGTGAACAGCGGGTAGCCGTCGGCCAGCGCGCGGTTGACGTCGCGGCACACGCCGTCGATCACCGTGGCCGCGATGCCGCGCAGGCCCGCGTACTGGGTCATGATGTCCCCCCAGACGGTGCAGTCGAGGCGGCCGTCGTTGTCGATCACCACGATGTCGCCCTCGGCCACCTCGTCGATGAAATCGCCGACGGTCCCGGCCGGCTGCGTCGCCGGCACGTACTTGACGGTGAAGGCCGGGCCCACCACGGCCTGCGCGTAGTCGGCCAGCGGCGCGATGCCCAGCGCCTGACCGTGGATGCCGAGCTTGTCCAGCGCGTCGGACACGCCGGGCGTGTCGAGCCCGGCGAAGCAGGCCACCAGTTCGCGATCCTCGGGGCAGGCGCCCCTGGCGCGTTGCGGATTCGTCATCGATCTCTCCTCGAATGAAAAGGCGGCTCAGGACGCGCGGATCGCCTCGAATTGCTGGTCGTGCATCACCTCGGCCACCGAGCGGCCGGCTCGCACCGCGGCGACCATGCCGTCCTGGCGCCGCACGATGCGCTCGCCCAGCGACAGCACCGCCTCGATGTGCGCGGCCGGCACGAACACGCTGCCGCAGCGGTCGGCGATCACGTAGTCGTCCTGCTCGACGGTGACGCCGGCCATCTTCACCGGCTTGCCCGCGTCGAGCTGCACCACGCGGTTGCGCGCGCTGATCATGGTCACGCCGCGGCCGTAGACGGGATAGCCGATCGCCTCGCTGCCCTCGATGTCGCGGCTCGCGCCGTCGATGATCGAACCGCGCACGCGCTTCATGCTGGCGGCATTGGCGAGGATGTCGCCCCAGCAGGAAATGCCCTCCAGGCCGCCCGCGATCACCAGGATGCGCTCGTCGCTGTCGATCGCCTCGACCACCGGCGTGATCAGGTGCAGGCCCGGCGCCGCGTCGGTCTTCGGGCCGAGCTGCACCGTGCTGGCGCGGCCGACGATCTTCGGGCAGTCCCACAACGGGCGCAGGCCGTAGGTGGCGCCCGGCAGGCCGAGGAAATCGAGCGCGTCGGAAACGGTATTGGTGTCGAGCGAGGCAAGACGGTCGAGCAGGCTGGCGGCGGACATGGCGGCGGTTCCCTGGAAAGTGACCACATCCTCGCGGATCGCCGTTGATATGACCAATCGCGGTTTCGTATCTGCCTGATACGATTTCCGGATCAGCGCGGGCGGCTCGCCTGCCCTGCCCCGGCGCGATAATCGGCGAAGCCTTCGCGCCCCTTCTTCCCTTTTCGTCACCGCCAGGAACCGCCCGATGAACCCGAGCCTCGATTTCCGCCTGATCCGCCAGCTCTGGATGTTTCTCGCCGTGGCCGAGGAGAAGCATTTCGGCCGGGCCGCGGCGCGCCTGAACATGTCCCAGCCGCCGCTGACCGAGCAGATCAAGGTGCTGGAGCAGTCGCTGAAGCTGCAGTTGTTCGAACGCTCGCGGCGCGGCACGCAGCTGAGCCCCGCCGGCGCGGCGATCCTGCCGGCCGTGAGGCAGTTCGCTGACCAGGTCGAACGGCTCGAGCGCGTGGTGCGCGAGGTGGCGGCCGGGCAATCGGGCGTCCTGCAGGTGGGGGCGATCACCTCGGCCATGCTCGACACGGTGCCCGCCGCGCTGGCCGCGCTCAAGCGCTCGCACCCGCAGGTGAGCGTGTTCGTGCGCGAGATCGACAGCGCCGAGGCGGTGCCGGCGCTCGAATCCGGCGAGCTCGACCTCGCCTTCGTGCGGCTCGAGGGCGAGCTCGGCGCCTCGCGCATCGCCACCTTGCCGCTGGCCGAGGACCGGCTCGCCGTGGCGCTGCCGAAGACGCATCCGCTCGCCGCGCTCTCGCGCGTGCGGCTGCGCTCGCTGGCCGACGAGGCGCTGGTGATGTCGGCGCGGCAGGTCAGCCCGGTGTATTTCGACCGGCTGGTGGCCGAGTGCCGTTCACACGGCTTCGCGCCGCGCGTCCTGCACGAGGTGCGCTCGGTGGCTTCGCAGGTGGCCTATGTCAGTTGCGGCCAGGGCGTCGCGCTGGTGCCGGCGTCGATGCGCCGGCTGGCGCCGGACAACGTGGTGGTGCGCCCGCTCAAGGAGCGCGTGATGGTGGTGACGGCCGCGCTCGCCTGGGATGCGAGCCGGCATCATCCGATGGTGGAGGCGATGCGGGAATGGGCGGAAAGGACGGGGGCGAAGGTGGGGACGGCCGAGCGGGCCGCTGATGGGACGGGAGGAAGGCTTGCGAAGCGGAAGACCGTGGCGAACGGCTAGGGAGTGAACGCCCGGGCTTCGGCTGGCTGCGGCGCGGGCGCTGGCACGAAGGCGGCCGGAGTGAAGCGAAGGCCGGGCCGGCCCGCGCCCCCTGCTTCAGCGTTGGCGCGTTGCGCGCTTGGCCGAGGCCGGCGCGGCAGCGCGGCGCTTGGCGGCCGGCTTTGCCGCGTCAGGCTCGGCCCGAGCCGGCGCCACCACCGCCTCGGCTTCGTCGTCGGGTTCGCCGCCGCTTCGATCGAGCGCGAAGGCCGCGCGATCCCGTCCCTTGATCCAGGCCGGCTCGCGGCCGATGCCGCTCCAGGTGCGGCCCGAGACGGGATCCCAGTACTTCGGGGCGCGCTGCCGGCGCGGCGGCGCGATCGCATCGCCGAAGATATCGCGCGGCGTCAGGCCGAACAGGCGCACGCATTCGCGGATATCGGCCAGCACGCCGGCGGCCGCGGTTCTTTTCTCGTCGTCGAGTTGCTGCTGGATGGTGGCGATCCGCTGCTTGAACTGCTCGAATTTCTCGATCACGGGCTGGGCTCCTTCGACAGGCATCGAGGCGCCGGCCGCATTGCCGGCCGGCACCGCCAAAACCGACGAATGGTAGACATATCGCTCCACGAGCGATATCGGACGGGACTGATATTGCATAGGACCGTCCCCACGCATCCGACCCTGCCCTGATGGCTCCCGCGAGGCGCCGGCCGCGCTCAGCGGCTCTGCGCGGCGACCTTGAGCCCGAGCCCGATCAGCATGCCGCCGATCAGCTTGCCCTGCAGGCGGCGCAGCAGCGGCAGCCTGCCGAGCACATGGCGCAGCGGCCGCAGCGCGAGCACCAGCAACGAGGTATAGAGCGCGCCGAACACCGCGAACAGCAGGCCCAGCTCGATGAACTGCGCGAAGGCATGGCCGCGCTCGGGATGGACGAACTGCGGCAGGAAGGCGATGAAGAACAGCGCCGTCTTGGGATTGAGCAGCTCGGTGAGGATCGCCTGCAGGCAGGCCCGCCCCGGCGTGACGCCGGCCAGCTCGGGCAGCCGCGTGTCGGCCGCGGGCGCGCGCCAGGCGCGCCAGCCCAGGTAGAACAGGTAGGCCGCGCCCACGTACTTGACCGCGTTGAAGGCCAGCGCGGAGGTCATCAGCAGCGCCGAGAGGCCCGCCGCCGCCGCGAGGGTGTGGACGAAATCGCCGATCGCCACGCCGATGCTGGTCATCACGCCGGCGCGCCGGCCGCCCTGGGCGGTGCGCGAAAGCACCAGCAGCACGGCCGGCCCCGGCACCAGGAACAGGCCGAACATGATCACGATGAAGGTACCGAGCGTCGACAGGTCAAGCACTTGCGCCTCCGGGGCGGAATTCGGCCGCCCCGGGGCGGGACGGCGGCGCGGCGGGCGCGCGGCCTCGATTGTAAGGCCGCGCCGGTTGCCGCGCGGCACGGCGGCAACCGGCGCGGCCCGGCGCCTCGGCACGAACCGCCGGGCCGCCGGTTCACACCGCCATTTCCGGCGGCGCCTGGCGGAAGCCCCGCGTGAGCCAGCCGAGGTAGACCAGGCCCAGCACGAACCAGATCCCGCCCAGCACCAGGGCCGATTTCTCCAGGCTGACCAGCAGCCAGATATCGGCGATCGCGCCGAGCGCCGGGAACAGCAGCCCGCCGACCCAGCCGAAGCGGCGCTGCTGCGGCGACATCAGGAAGAACTGGCGCATCACGCACAGGTTCACCGAGGTGAAGGCCAGGAAGGCGCCGAAGTTGATGAAGGAGGTGGAGGTGGCCACGTCCAGCTTCAGCGCGATCAGGCCGATGATGCCGGCGAAGGCGATATTGAGCGCCGGGGTCTGGAAGCGCGGATGGATGTAGCCGAAGATGCGGCGCGGCAGCACCTCGTCGCGGCCCATCGCGTAGAGCAGGCGGCCGACGCTGGCCTGCGCCGAGATGCCGGAGGCGAACTGCGCGAGGATCAGGCCCGCCAGGAACACCGACACGAAGATGTCGCCGCCGACCTTCCTGGCGATCTCGAAGGCGGCCGAATCCGGGTCCTTGAAGACCGCGCCCGGGTGCGCGAGCTGCAGCGTGTAGGCGGCGATCACGAAGATCGCGCCGCCGATCAGCGCGATCAGCACGATGGCGCGCGGGATGGTCTTCTCGGGATCGACGGTCTCCTCGGTCAGCGTCGAGACCGCGTCGAAGCCGAGGTAGGAATAGGCCGCGATCGCCGCGCCTGCCATGGTGGCCGACAGCGGCACATGGGCATTGAAGAAGGGCTGGGCGGCCATCAGCCCGCCGGGGCCGGCCGCCGCGATCGCGTAGTGGCAGCACAGCGTCACGAACAGCGCGACGATCACCAGCTGCACGATCATCAGCACGATGTTGAAGCGGTTCGCCAGCTCGATGCCGAGGATGTTCAGGACGCTGGTCAGCACGATGAAGGCGACGATCCAGACCCAGGCCGGCACCGACGGGAAGGCCGCCACCAGGTAGGCCGCGCCGATCAGCCAGATCACCATCGGCAGGAAGAAGTAGTCGAGCAGCGTGGCCCAGCCGATCATGAAGCCGAGATGCGCGTTGAAGGTCTTGCGCGTGTAGGTATAGGCCGAGCCCGCCACCGGGAACAGGCGCGCCAGCTTGCCGTAGCTGAGCGCGGTGAACACGATCGCGATCAGCGCCAGCAGGTAGGCCAGCGCGGCGGTGTCCTGGCTCGCGCCGGCCAGCACGCCGTAGGTGCCGTAGACGATCAGCGGCGCCATGTAGGCCAGGCCGAACAGCAGCACCGACGGCAGGCCGAGCGTGCGCTTCAGGCGCGGCGCGTGCCCGGCGGCGGAGGTCGGGGAGGATGAGGTCATGGTCGGGTCTCCGATGGACGCGCTCGTCGCGTCCGGATGCGATACACCAGGTTGCACGGCGCCGCACCGCACGATGGCACGGCGGCGGCAGGATGCTGCGGTTCAGCGAAAACGAAGGCGAAAGCGAAAACGACAGGTGCCGCGGCCCCGGCGCGATGGGTTCGCGCCGGCCGGCCGCGCGGGCGCGGGCCGGGTGCCCCGGCCCGCGGATGGCGGGACGAGGCGTGCTGCGCCAGGGTGATGCGGGGCGGCCCGGTTCATGCGGCAGCGGGCCGGCGCGAACCGGAACACCGGCGTGAACCGGCGCGGTTCAGCGCAACTCAGCGCGCGCGGATCACGCGGCCGCGTCCCGCGTGCGGCTCGGCATCGCCGGCCGGATCCTCGCGCAACTCGAGCCGCACGCGCGCGTCGTGCAGGTAGCTGTAATGCTCGCGGCTGGCGGCCAGGAGCGCCGGATCGAGCCTGGTGCACAGCACCGCGTCCTCGCCGTGCAGCTCGCTGAGCACGTCGCCCGACGGGGAGATCAGCGCCGATTCGCCGGGGAAGCTCAGCGCGTCGTCGCCGCTGCCGATGCGGTTCACCAGCGCGGCGAACATCTGGTTCTCCATCGCGCGCGCCACGATCGCGCGGCGGTGCACCGGGCCGAACGGGTCCATGTTGCCGTTGGTGACGATCAGCAGGTCGGCGCCGAGCGAGGCCACCGCGCGCGCCGTCTCCGGGAACTCGATGTCGTAGCAGATCAGCAGGCCCACCGTCAGCCCCTTGAATTCGCAGACGGCATAACGGTCGCCCGGCTCGAACACGCCGACGTCCGAGGCCCACAGATGGGTCTTGCGGTAGCGCAGCGCGATCTCGCCCTGCGCGTCCACCAGCACCGTGGTGTTGAAGAAGCGCTCGCCGTCGCGCTCGGCGAAACCGACCGCCACGCCCACGCCGGCCGCGCGCGCGGCCTCGCGCACCGCGGCGATCGAGGCGCCCGCGAGCGGCTCGGCCAGCTCGCGCACGTTCTCGCGCGTGGGGAAACCGGTCAGGGTGGTTTCGGGGAATACGATCAGGTCGGTGCCGTCGCGCCGGGCGCCGATCACCTCGGTGACACGGGCCAGATTCGGGGCGACGTGACCGTCGACGACCGGGATCTGGGCGAGTTCAATTTGCATCTGCTTGCCTCCAGTATTGCGGGCCGATAGACTCGCGCTCGCATTGCGCCACCGCTCGACGCGGCGGCGTGGCGCTATTATCGGGACGTTATTTTTGTCCAGGAATTCCCCACCTGGGGTACCACGATCGGAGGACACATGGAACTCGACTGGCGGGATCTCGCGTTCCATCACCACGTCGCCACGCTGATCGACGCGCTCGACAGCCCCGACTTCTGGACCCGCCTGGCCCGCGTGCTGCAGCGCTTCGTGCCCTTCGACAACTGGGTCGGCATGCTGTTCGCGCGCGAGCGCGCGCCGCTGGTGTGCGCCGAATCGCCGATGCCCGACGGCACCGTCGACCAGATGTTCCAGGACTACCTGGGCGCGCTCTACCAGCTCGATCCCTTCTATATCGCGGCCTGCGAGCGGCCCGCCTCGGGCCTGGTCACGCTCGAGTCGGTGGCACCGGACAACTTCCGGATGACCGATTATTACCAGCGCTACTTCAAGCGCAACATCATCGGCGACGAGGTGCAGTTCAACCACGCGATCGACGAGCGCCACACGCTGATCTTCTCGCTGGGCGCCACGCGCCATTACGGCGAGCGCGACCTGGCGCTGTTCGCGGTGGTGGCGCCCTGGGTGATCGCGCTGATGCGCCAGCGCCTGCCTTACGAAAGCTTTACCGGCGCGGGCCAGCACGCGGGGCCGGCGGAGGCGGCCGGACTTGCCCCGGCCGCGCCCGACGAAGCGGGTTATGCCGAGCACTTCGAGCGCGTAGTCCAGCAGCGCGGCCATGCTCCGCTGACGGCGCGCGAGGTCGAGGTGGTGCGGCTCAGCCTGAGCGGCTTCTCCACCCGCGCGATCGCCGAGCGCCTGACCATCTCGTTCGAGACCGTGCGCGCCCACAAGAAGCATATCTACGCGAAGCTCGGCGTCAGTTCGCAGTCGGAATTGTTCGCGTTGTTCTACGAGCCGGGGCGGTAGGGCGGCTCGCTGCGGCTAGGGGACGGAGCGACGCGCCGGCCAGCAAACCCCTTGGGGAGACATACAGGCAGGACCGGTCGCATTTTCTCCGCGCTGCGCAGAGAATTGCCGGCAGGCTTGCGAACCCACGCTGGGCCCCCATCTTCACCCCCATGACCACCCTGCCCGCCCTCGCCGGCGCCTGCCATCGCCTCGCTCTCCCCCGCTCCGATCCGGCCCCCGGCAACCGGGCCGCGGCTCTGGCAAACTTGACGTTTTCGCTTCGCCGCCCCGCGGCGCGCCGAGCCGGCAAAGCGCCGGCGCCGCGCCCGCCGCGATCCGGCCCGGGATCCGCCTGATGGATAGCGCCACCCGCTCGCCCGCGGCCTCGCCGGCCGCCCCGCTCGATGCCTTCCACCCGGCCGTGGCCGGCTGGTTCGCGCGCAGCTTCGCCGCGCCGACCGAGGCGCAGGCACGCGCCTGGCCGCTCATCAAGGCCGGCCGCTCGACCCTGGTGGCCGCGCCGACCGGCTCCGGCAAGACCCTCACCGCCTTCCTCTGCGCGATCGACGAACTGGTGCGCGAGGCGCTCGCCAACGACGGCAGCCTGCCCGACCAGACCCTGGTGGTCTATGTCTCGCCGCTCAAGGCGCTGTCCAACGACATCCGCGTCAATCTCGAGGCGCCGCTGGCCGGCATCGCGCACGAACTCGCCCGGCTCGGCCTGCCGGTGCCCGAGATCCGCACCGCCGTGCGCACCGGCGACACCACCCAGGCCGAGCGCAGCGCGCTGCGCAAACGCGCCGCGCACATCCTGGTGACCACGCCCGAATCGCTGTATGTGCTGCTGTCCTCGGAATCGGGGCGGCGCATGCTGTCGACGGTGCGTACCACCATCGTCGACGAGATCCACGCGCTGGCCGGCAACAAGCGCGGCAGCCATCTCGCCTTGTCGCTGGAGCGGCTCGACGCGCTGGCGGGCCGGCCGCTGCCGCGCATCGGGCTGTCGGCCACGCAGAAGCCGATCGAGCTGGTGGCGCGGTTCCTGGTGGGCGTCGAGGCCGGCGCCGCGAACGGCTCGGCCGGCGGCGAGCCGGCCGACGCGGCCGACGCGGCGCGAACGCAGGAAGCGCCCGAAGCGCGGAACACGCCCGCCATTCCCCAAGCGCCGAAAGCCTCGGAACCACCCGAAGCCCCCCAGGCGCCCGCCACGAAGCGGCGCAGGACCAAGGCAGCAGCCTCGGCACCCGCCGACACGGCGACGACATCGCCCGCATCGCCCGCGCCATCGCTCCCGAAAGCCCTCGACACGCGCGCCTGCGCGATCGTCGATGTGGGCCACGTCCGCGAGCGCGACCTCGCGCTCGAACTGCCGCCGATCCCGCTCGAACCGGTGATGGCCAACGACGTCTGGGAGCGCATCTACGACCGCATCGCCGAACTGGCGGCCGCGCATCGCACCACCCTGGTGTTCGTCAACACGCGGCGCATGGCCGAGCGGCTCGCGCGCCATCTGGGCGACCGGCTCGGCCAGCAGGCGATCGCCGCGCATCACGGCAGCCTCGCCAAGGAAGCGCGCTTCGACGCCGAGCAGCGCCTCAAGCGCGGCGAGCTGAAGCTGCTGGTGGCCACCGCCTCGCTCGAACTCGGCATCGATATCGGCGAGGTCGAGCTGGTCTGCCAGATCGGCTCGCCGCGCGGCATCGCGCCCTTCCTGCAACGCGTCGGCCGCTCGGGCCACCAGGTCGGCGGCACGCCCAAGGGGCGCCTGTTCCCGCTGTCGCGCGACGAGCTGGTGGAATGCGCGGCCCTGCTCGACTGCGTGGCGCGCGGCGAACTCGACCGGCTGCACGTGCCGCGCGCGCCGCTCGACGTGCTGGCCCAGCAGATCGTCGCCGAGGTGGTCTGCGCCGAATGGGACGAGACCGAGTTGTGGCGCCGCTTCACGCAGGCGGCGCCCTACGCGGCGCTGTCGCGCGAGCGTTTCGACGAAGTGATGGCGATGCTCGCCGAGGGTTTCTCGAGCCGGCGCGGCCCGCGTCGCGCCTACCTGCATCGCGACCTGAGCACGGGCACGGTGCGCGCCCGGCGCGGCGCGCGGCTGACCGCCGTGACCTCGGGCGGCACGATCCCCGATACGGCCGACTACTCGGTGCTGCTCGAGCCGCAAGGCACCCAGATCGGCACCGTCAACGAGGATTTCGCGATCGAGAGCCTGGCCGGCGACGTGTTCCAGCTCGGCAACCAGTCCTACCGGATCCTGCGCGTCGAGACCGGCCGCGTGCGCGTCGAGGACGCGCGCGGGCAGGCGCCCAACATCCCGTTCTGGCTCGGCGAGGCGCCGGGGCGCAGCGACGAGTTGTCGGCCGGCGTGGCGCGGCTGCGCGGCACCGTCGACGCGCTGCTCGAACAGGGCGAGCTGGCGGCCGCCGCGCCGGCCGCCTCGCGGGCGATCCACGCGGCGCGCTCGACGGCCGCGCTCGCGCAGGACGCCGCCA
>NZ_VWWC01000075.1:0-33752 GCF_011753175.1 Burkholderia sp. Cy-637
AAGCCGGCGGCGAAAGCGGCGCCCAAGCCTGCCGCGAAGCCGGTCAAGGCCGGTGGTGGCGGCGGCGCTGCGACCGCGGCCAAGCCGCGTCCGGCAGGCGGCGGCCGACCGGGCGGTGGCCAGGGCGGCAACGGCGGCGGCAATGCCAATGCGGGGCACGCGAACCGCAACCGCTCCTCGCGCAGCGGCCAGCGCGGCCACTGAACGAAAAACGGGCGGTCCCCGCATGCGTCATGCAGGGACCGCCCGTTCTCGACCGGATTCGCTTCACCGGCGCGGCGGCGCGCGTCGCCGCGCCCTCACCCGCCATCGCGCGTTCGCGCGGTGCGTCTCAGCCCACGCTCCCCAATCAGTTCAGCCCGACAAGGCGGCCGCGATCAGGCGGATCTGCTCGATCTGGCGCGTCCAGCGCGCGAGCACGGCCTCGCGCTGGTCGTCCAGCTCGAACTCGATGCCCGAGGTGAGCCGCGCATAACCGACGCGCTGCGCGTCGCCGCCGGCCAGGCGCGCGCGGAAGCAGGCCAGCCCGGCCGCCGCGGTGCCGTCGTCGGCCGGGCGATCGCCCGTCACGCCGGCCGGCTCGACACGCAGCCGCGCTTGGTGGAAGGCGCCGTCGGCCACGAAGCTCAGCACCGCGGCGCGCTCCCTGGCCAGCAACTGCGCGCCGCGCGAACGCGGCCACAACGCGAGGAACAGCATCTCGCCATCGGGCGCGTACAGCTCGCCGACGCTGAGCAGGGTGGTACGCGCGTCGACGGGCTCCGCCTCGCGATCGACCACGATCAGCGAGGCCGTGAAGCGCAGCTTGTCGCCGAGCGCCTCGCCGTCGAACAACGCGCGGCAGGCCGGCGACCAGCTATCGAAATTCCAGCGCTCGAGCGCGGCGCGATCGGTCGCGGTCATCATGGACTCCCCGGGAATGGAAAAGGCGCGCGCAGGACGCGCGCGCCGGACAGGCGGATCAACGGAAGAACACGTGCTGGGTCAGCTTGGTCAGCGGATACTGCACGCCGGGCTGGATCCGCGAAGGCAGGTCGAGCGGCTTGAGCAGCATCTTGATGCACATGTCGGCCGACAGGTTGCGGCGCACCAGCGCGTTGACGCGGGCCGCGCGCTCGCGGTTGTAGGCCGAGTCGCGCACCTTGTCGGGATAGCGGATCGCGAACACGTGGCGCAGCGCGATCTCCGAATCCTCGTTGCGGATCTCGAGCACGCGGCGCATCAGCGCGCCGAGCACGGCCCAGCGGCCATTGCCCTCGACCTCGTTGTACTTCTTGAAATACTTGAAGAAGTGCTTGTAGTGGCGCACTTCGTCGGTGCGGATGTTGTTGGTGATTTCCTTGAGCACCGGCTCGTCCGAGCACTCGTTGATCGCGCGATAGAGCGTGGCCGTGCCGGTCTCGACCACGCAGCGCGCCACCATCTCGAGCGCGCGCGTCTTCTCGAAGGCTTCCAGCGAGCAGGTCTTCGAGTATTCGTCGAAGAAGTTGTGGAAGGCGAGATCCCAGTCGAACTCGGGCCACACGTGGCCGATATAGGCCTTCAGCGCGCGGCCGTGCTGCAGTTCCTCGTGTTCCCACTGCTCGTTGAGCCAGGCCGCCACCTCGGGATCGTCGCCGAAGAACTGGCTCAGGTTGCTGGTGTAGAGATCGGAGCCGCTCTCAATGAACGAGGCCGCGCACAGCAGCAGCAGCAGGTCTTCGTTGGCGGCGGCCTTCGCGCGGTCGATCCGCGAGAGGTCGATGTCTTCGATGCGCCAGGGCATCACATGCTTGGTTTCAGCCAGCATCGTCGTGCTCCCAAGCGCTTCGTTCCGGCGGCGCGGCTTGCCCCAGGCTCAGCGGCGGATGCCTGGCGGCCTCGCGGCCCGCTCGGACGAAGCGGATATGAATGAAATTCGATCTGGATCCGCTTATGTTAGCCGGAAGTTCCCGAGCGTGCTTCAGTCACTGACCGCCCCGCACACGCGCAGTTCCTCGAAGTCTATTGCGCAATGTTAGACAGGTAATTCGAAAGTCGGCTGCAATTCAATTCGAATCTGCGAAGGCGCAAGACATCGGCATGGCTTCGCGCGGCTCGATGATCCGGCGGCCGCGCGAAGATGCGCCCACGCCGCCCGCCTGGCACCATGATGCGCGCATCATCGATACCCGCGCCGGCGCCGTGCGCAGAGCCCGGGAAGCCCGCCGCCAGGGGCTGCGTCCTCGCGCGACGGCACCCTCGCCCGGGGTGGACGGGAGGTCCCGCGCGGAGCCGGCGCACCGATCGATGTCGCGAAAACGAAATGTTCGTTCGCGCACATTGCTTACAATGGGAGCCCGTTTCCCCCGCTTTCGAACGAACCATGACGACACGAGACCCCCGCCTCTCGCTCAACGCGCGCCAGCAGGAGCTGCTCGACTGGGTGCAACGGGACGGCTTCGTGACGGTGGAGGACCTGGCCGCCCACTTCGACGTGACGCCGCAGACGATCCGCCGCGACGTCAACTGGCTGGCCGACCTGAACCTGCTGCGCCGATACCACGGCGGCGCGAGCCTGCCGACCAGCTCGGAGAACGTGTCCTACAGCGCCCGCCAGCGCATGTTCCACGACGAGAAACGGCGCATCGCGGCGCTCGCCGCCACGCACATCCCCGACCAGGCCTCGCTGTTCATCAACCTCGGCACCACCACCGAGGAAGTCGCGCGGGCCCTGAATCGCCATCGCGGCCTGCGCGTGATCACCAACAACCTCAACGTGGCCAGCATGATGAGCGGCTACCCCGAGTGCGAGGTGCTGATCACGGGCGGCATCGTGCGGCCCTGGGACAAGGGCATCGTCGGCGAGCTGGCGATCGACTTCATCCGCCAGTTCAAGGTCGACTACGCGATCATCGGCACCTCGGCGATCGAGACCGACGGCACCCTGCGCGACTTCGACACGCGCGAGGTGCGCGTGGCCGAGGCGATCATCCAGCACGCGCGCACCGTCTACCTGGTCACCGACCATTCCAAGTTCGGCCGCCCGGCCCTGGTGCGGCAGGGGCACCTGTCGCAGGTCCACGCGCTGTTCACCGACAAGGCGCCGCCCGAGGAAATGGGCGAGACCATCGCCGCCGCCGGCACCCAGGTCTACCTGGCCGACTGAGCGACATTGCGCGACCGGCCGGTCGGCCGATCCGACCGCCCGCGACTGCCTCGCAGCCCCGCCCCTTGCTGCGTCGCAGCGCGAACTTCAAGTGAAATCAAGAAGTTGCCGCGTCGCCTCGGCCGCTTGAATTGTGACGAATTGTCAATGGGAAAATTTTCGGGGTCGTATTTGGCGTTCCTTGCCCCGTTGACTACACTCCGAATCCCCGGCGCCCGTGTGCCGCGTGCGCCATGGTAAGCATGTCCCCCCACGCCTCCCTTGCTGGGTAACGCGTCCCGGACGTCGTCCGGCCGTGAGGCGTCTGGTTTGTCTGGAGAGAACGATGCTGAGTCCGCATGAATTCGCCACCCTGCTGCTCGTCAAGGACGCGCCGGATCAGGCCGAGATGGAACGCGACGAACTGGATGCGCTGCTCGAGCAGCAACTGGTACGCCTGGAAGCCCTCGGTTCGGGCCGTCGCTACTGCGTCACCGAAAGCGGCGACGCGGCGCTCCGATCGATCAAGGTACGTTATTCCTGAAGCGAACGACGAGCCCCGCCGGCTCGCGACCGCCGTCCCCGACGGCGGTCGTTTTCGTTTACGGGCACGAATCGAGGGACACGGGCAATGGGCAGGATACGGCGGTCCGGCGGCGCGGCTCCCGGCCTGACTGACGCCCGTCCCTGAGCCCGCCCCTGAATCCCTCGCTCGCCCCCACCCCGCCTCAACCGCCTCGCAAGGTCGGATCGACCTTCGAGCGCCAGCTGATCGCCTGCGCGCGCGCCGTGTTCAGGTAATCGATCCAGCCGGCCCGCGCCGCCGCGTCGGGCTGCGCGCCGAGCCCGGCATGGCGCGCGGCGATCTGTTTCGAAAACGCGCAGAACTGCGCATCGTCGAGCTTGCCGTGCCGCTTCGCGACCCAGGCGTCGTAGAGCGCGGCATAGACCGAGGCGCCGTCGGCACCGTAATCCTGCACCTCGCCGCAGGCGCGCTGCAGCGTGTCGAACGTCGGCTCGCCGCTCCAGCCGCCGGGCAGCGGCACGGTCGAACAGCCCGCCAGCAGCGCCAGCGCGCCCGCCACCATGACCTGACGCATGTTTCCTCCTCGTTGAAGACAATGCGCCAGTATCGTCCGGCTCGGCGACGCGCGCTACCGACCCTCTTAAACGAACTTTACTTTTTCGGTTTTGTTCATTAAATTTCGAATTCGAAAAATTTGAGTTCGACTAGAGACAGAGGGCAGCAGTGAGCGAACAGACTCGGTACGACGTGCTCGTGATCGGCGGCGGCATCAACGGCGCGGGCATCGCGCGCGACGCGGCCGGACGCGGCCTGTCCGTGCTCCTTTGCGAGCAGGACGACCTGGCCTCGCACACCTCCTCGTCCAGCACCAAGCTGATCCACGGCGGGCTGCGCTATCTCGAGTACAAGGAATTCGGGCTGGTCCGCAAGGCCCTGCAGGAGCGCGAAACGCTGCTGCGCGCCGCGCCCCACATCATCTGGCCGCTGCGCTTCGTCATGCCCCACATGCCGAACCTGCGCCCGGCCTGGCTGATCCGCATCGGCCTGTTCCTCTACGACCACCTCGCCAGGCGCGAACTGCTGCCGGGCTCGCGCGGCATCACCATGGCCCGCCACGCGGCCGGCGCGCCGCTGGTCGATTCGATCCGGCGCGGCTTCGTCTACTCGGACGGCTGGGTGGACGACGCGCGCCTGGTGGTGCTCAACGCGCTGGACGCGCGCGAACGCGGCGCCGAGATCCTGACACGCACGCGCCTGGTCGCCGCGCGCCGCGAGAACGGCGAATGGATCGCCACCCTGCAGCGCGCCGACGGCTCGAGCCGCGAGGTGCGCGCCCGCGCGATCGCCAACGCGGCCGGCCCCTGGGTCGGCTCGGTGCTGCACGGCGCGCTGGGCCGCGACGCGCGCCACAGCGTGCGGCTGGTGAAGGGCAGCCATATCGTCACGCGCCGCCTGTTCGATCACGACCACGCCTACATCTTCCAGAATCCCGACAAGCGGATCATCTTCGCGATCCCCTACGAGCAGGATTTCACGCTGATCGGCACCACCGACGTCGAGTATCACGACGATCCCTCGAAGGTGGCGATCGACCGCGACGAGACGCAGTATCTCTGCGACTCGATCAACCGCTACTTCAAGCAGAAGATCTCGCCGGCCGACGTGCGCTGGACCTATTCGGGCGTGCGCCCGCTGCTCGAGGACGAGAACGCCGACAACCCCTCGGCCGTCACGCGCGACTACAAGCTCGAGATGGACGACGGCCAGGGCGCGCCGCTGCTGTCGGTGTTCGGCGGCAAGATCACCACCTTCCGCAAGCTGGCCGAGGACGCGGCCGGCATGCTGGTCGAGGCGCTCGGCTCGGGCCGCGCGGCCTGGACCGCCGGCCAGCCGCTGCCGGGCGGCGATATCGCCAACGCGCGCTTCGCGCCCTTCGCCGAAGCCTTCGCGAAACGCCATGCCTGGCTGCCGGCCGCGCTGGCGCGCCGCTACGCGCGCGCCTACGGCACCCGCGCCGAACGCATCGTGGCCGGCGCCAGCTCGCTGGCCGGGCTGGGCGCGGAAATCGCACCGGGCATTCACGAAGCCGAACTGCGCCACCTGCGCGACAGCGAGTGGGCGACCCGCGCCGACGACGTGCTGTGGCGCCGCTCGAAGCTGGGCCTGCATGTCGCGCCGGGCACGCTGGAGACAGTCACCGCCGCGATCGACGCCTGGTTCGCGCAAGGCGGCGAGGCAGCCCCGGCGGCCGAGCCCGCCGCGCGACGCGTCGCGCACTGACGGCCCGAACGGTAACCAGACGAAGACGTTGCACCGAAGGTAGAAACGCGCGGCAGGCCGCAAGCCGCGCGGGATCGAGAGCAGCACGCGCCGCCGCGAAGGCCGCGCGAATCACAATTACGTACCGAATGGAGATGAGACAGATGCAGGATCAATACATCCTCGCACTCGACCAGGGCACGACGAGCTCGCGCGCGATGCTGTTCGATCGCCAGGGCAACATCGTATCGATCGCCCAGAAGGAGTTCGAGCAGATCTATCCTCGCCCGGGCTGGGTGGAGCACGATCCCCAGGAAATCTGGTCGACCCAGGCCGGCGTCGCCGCCGAGGCGGTCACGCGCGTGGGCCTGAACGGCACCGCGATCGCCGCGATCGGCATCACCAACCAGCGCGAGACCACCATCGTCTGGGATCGCGAGACCGGCCAGCCGATCTACAACGCGATCGTGTGGCAGGACCGCCGCACCGCCGACTTCTGCGACTCGCTCAAGGCCGACGGCCTGGAAGCGATGGTGCGCGCCAAGACCGGCCTGCCGATCGACTCCTACTTCTCCGGTACCAAGATCCGCTGGATCCTCGACAACGTCGAGGGCGCGCGCGAGAAGGCGCGCCAGGGCCGGCTCGCGTTCGGCACGGTCGACAGCTGGCTGGTCTGGAACTTCACCAAGCACGAGCTGCACGTCACCGACGTGACCAACGCCTCGCGCACCATGCTGTTCAACATCCACACGCGCCAGTGGGACGACGAGCTGCTGGCCGCGCTCGACATCCCGCGCAGCATGCTGCCCGAGGTGCGCGCCTCCTCCGAGATCTACGGCCACACCAAGACCACCGTGTTCGCCTCCAAGCTGCCGCTGGCCGGCATCGCGGGCGACCAGCAGGCGGCCCTGTTCGGCCAGATGTGCACCAGCTCGGGGATGGTGAAGAACACCTACGGCACCGGCTGCTTCCTGATGATGAACACCGGCGACAAGCCGATCGAGTCGAAGAACAACCTGGTGACCACCATCGCCTGGCAGGTCGGCGACCAGGTGAACTACGCGCTGGAAGGCAGCATCTTCATCGCCGGCGCGGTGGTGCAATGGCTGCGCGACGGTCTGGGCATCATCAAGTCGGCCAGCGAGATCGAGAAGCTGGCGGCCAGCGTGCCGCATACCGACGGCGTCTACCTGGTGCCGGCCTTCGCCGGCCTGGGCGCGCCGCACTGGAACGCGCGCGCGCGCGGCTCGCTGTTCGGCGTCACGCGCGGCACCAGCGACGCGCACCTGGCGCGCGCGGCGCTCGACTCGATCGCCTACCAGTCGCTCGACGTGCTGGCGGCGATGGAAGCCGATTCGGGCATCAGCATCGGCGAGCTGCGGGTGGACGGCGGCGCCAGCGCCAACAACCTGCTGATGCAGTTCCAGGCGGACCTGCTCGGCGTGGACGCGGTGCGTCCGCAGATCACCGAGACCACCGCGCTCGGCGCGGCCTACCTGGCGGGCCTGGCGATCGGCTACTGGCAGAACCTCGACGAGGTGCGCAGCCAATGGCAGCTCGACACGCGCTTCTCGCCGTCGATGCCGGCCGAGCAGGTCAGCACGGCGCTGGCCGGCTGGCAGCGCGCGGTACGCGCCGCCAAGGCCTGGGCCGACGACACGCGCTAAACGACGCGCCGCGGCGCCGCGTGACGAGGCAGCCGCCTCGCGCGCGGCGGCCGGCAACAACAAGACCTTATTCATAACGAGCAGGCGGACCGTGCATCGCGCGAGTCCGCCGCACTGGTAGAGAGACACCCAAAATGTCACCTTATATTGCGGAGTTCATCGGCACGGCCATCCTCGTGCTGCTCGGCAACGGCGCGGTCGCCAACGTGCTCCTCGCGAAAACCAAGGGCCGCGGCGCGGACCTGATCGTGATCGTGATGGGCTGGGCGATGGCCGTGTTCGTGGCCGTCTACGTCACCGCGAAGTTCAGCGGCGCGCACCTCAACCCGATCGTCACCATCAGCCTCGCGCTGGCGGGCAAGTTCGCCTGGGCCAAGGTGGGCGGCTACATCGCCGCGCAGATGCTGGGCGGCATGGCCGGCGCGCTGCTGGTCTGGCTCGCCTATCGACAGCATTTCGCCAAGGAAGTCGACCCCGATCTCAAGCTCGCCGTGTTCTGCACCGCGCCCGCGATCCGCAGCGTCACGCACAACGTGCTGACCGAGGCGATCTGCACCTTCGTGCTGATCCTCGGCGTGCTCTACCTGGCCGCGCCGCAGGTCGGGCTCGGCGCGCTCGACGCGCTGCCGGTGGGGCTGCTGGTGCTCGGCATCGGCATCTCGCTGGGCGGGCCGACCGGTTACGCGATGAGCCCGGCGCGCGATCTGTCGCCGCGCATCATGCACGCGCTGCTGCCGATCCCGGGCAAGCGCGACAGCGACTGGCGCTATGCCTGGATCCCCGTGCTGGGGCCGCTGGCGGGGGGCGCCGCGGCGGCCTGGCTGTACCTGTTCCTGCACCAGGCGCATTGAGGCCGGGGCATGACGCAGCGCGCGGCTCGCGCGCTGCGTCATCGCCTCGGGCGGATCGTGCAGGCGCCTGCATCCCGCCCGTTCGCGCATCGATCGCGAGCCGGCTTCCACGCCTCGCGATGCGAGCCGCTGACTCGTCCGGCGCAACAATCGCATAACAAAAAGTCGACGGCGTGATGAATCGCGCCTGACGTCCTGCCGGCGATTCGAAAGCACGTATGATGGCGAGTCGTCACCCTAGCGTAGGCTTCGTGCCGATTTCCATGCTCGACCACCTGATCTGCGACTGCGACGGCGTGCTCGTCGACAGCGAAGTGATTGCCGACCGCGTGCTGCTGCAGGTGCTCGGCGCCGCGTTCCCGTCGATCGACTTCGCCGCCGACGCGGCGGCCGCCTTCGGCCAGCGCACCTCCCTGTTCCTCGCCTCGCTCGAGGCCCGGCACGGCATCACCCTGCCCGAGAATTTCGTCGCCACCGTCGATCACGCCGTCGAGGCCGAGCTGGCGCGCGCGCTCGCGCCGATCACCGGCGTGCGCGAGGCGCTGCTGCAGGTGCCGCTGCCGGCGGCGGTGGTCTCGAACGCGCGCGGCGAACGCGTGCGCAATTCGCTCAAGCGCGCCGCGCTGAGCGAAGTGTTCGGCGAGCGCGTGTATTGCGCCGAGCAGGTCGCGCGGCCCAAGCCCTATCCCGATGTCTACCTGCACGCGGCGCGCGCGCTCGGCGTCGAGCCCTCGCGCTGCCTGGTGGTGGAGGACAGCGTCTCGGGGCTGACCGCCGCGCGCGCGGCCGGCATGAAGACGATCGCCTTCGTCGGCGCGAGCCACATCCCCGACGGTTACGAAGGCGTGCTGCGCAAGATGGGCGTCACGCGCATCCTGCGCTCGATGCGGGAGCTGCCGGCGCTGGTCGCGGCCGGCATGCGCGGCGAATTCGGCGACGTGCAGTCCTAGGCGCGATACCTTGATCGGCCGGAATGCAAAGCGGCGCGATACGACAGGCATCACCTGTCGCATCGCGCCGTTTTCGTTGGCAGGCCCAGGGAGCCGGCGAGCGCCGATGGTTGCGCGTGCAACCGCTCGTCGCGCTCGGCGGCCGAAGCCGCTCACTGCGTCGGCAGATCCCAGCGCGGCGGCACCTCGGCGTTGACGGTCACGCGGAACGCGCGCGCTTCCGAATCGCCGGGATTGCGCAGCGTGTAGGGCTGGTCGGCATCGAACACGATCGCGTCGCCGGTCGCCAGCAACTGGCGGCGGTCGTGCACCGACAGCTCGAGCGTGCCCTCGCTGACCACCAGGTTGATGGTGGTGCCCGGCGCGCGGCGCACGCCGGTTTCGGTATGCAGCGGCGCGATGCGCAACTCGTGGAATTCGGCCGTGGCGGGCTCGCCTTCCGGATACAGCGCGCGCGACGAGAAGCGGCCGTTGGAGGCCACCACGCGCACCGCGCGCTCGGCCGGCAGGTGCTCGAAGCCGAGCACCGCGTGGCGCCGCAGGAAGGCGGCCACCGAGACCTTCAGCGCCGCCGCGACCTTGCAGAGCACCTTGATCGACGGCACGCTGCGCGCCGATTCGATCTGCGCGAGCATCGCGCGCGATACGCCGGACAGGCGCGCCAGCGCGTCCAGCGAGAGCTGCCGCTCGGCGCGCAGCCGGGCCAGGTTGACGCCGACCAGACGCTCCAGCGCGTCGAAGGATTCGTGCGGCGCCGCGGCTAGTGCCGCGACGGCGGCGGCGGCGGAATCCGCGGCTTCGCGGTCGCGCACCAGCGCGAGGGATGTGTGCATGGGTAGCCTCCAGCGCGCCGGATGCGCGCAGCGAACTCGATTGCAGGCAAGACTAGCATCGGGGTCCGGGGCGGCAAACGAAGTTATCTTCACACTGTTATCAGCATCGCAGAGGAATCTTCAGCGATCTTCATGGCAGCGCCGCGCCGCGAACCGCCGCGCCGTCAAAGGGTCGAATCCGATGATTTCCCGTGGAGTTCCCATGTCGCGACGGCGCAACCGGCGGGCGCCAGCCGGCTCGCCGCCGGCGGCGATCCGGAATTCGCAAAGCTATAATGGAAAGCTTTCCCCGACGGTCCCCATCCCGCCCCGCTGCCGCATGCCGGCCAGGCGCCGGCGACGCAAGGCGCGACGCGCCCCGGGCCGACCGTCCCGATTCACCCGCAATGACGCCCCCAGGTCAACCACTGCGAACGGCGAACCCAGATGACGAAAAAAATCTACATCAAGACCTTCGGCTGCCAGATGAACGAGTACGACTCGGACAAGATGGTGGACGTGCTCAATGCCTCCGAAGGCCTCGTGAAGACGGACCGGCCCGAGGACGCGGACGTGATCCTGTTCAATACCTGCTCGGTGCGCGAGAAGGCGCAGGAGAAGGTGTTCTCCGATCTCGGCCGGGTACGCGAACTGAAGGAAGCGAATCCGAACCTGATCGTCGGCGTGGGCGGTTGCGTGGCGAGCCAGGAAGGCGCGGCGATCGTCGCGCGGGCGCCCTACGTGGACGTGGTGTTCGGCCCGCAGACGCTGCACCGCCTGCCGCAGATGATCGACGCGCGCCGCGCCAGCGGCCGCTCGCAGGTCGACATCAGCTTCCCCGAGATCGAGAAGTTCGACCACCTGCCGCCGGCGCGCGTCGAGGGCCCGAGCGCCTTCGTGTCGATCATGGAAGGCTGCAGCAAGTACTGCAGCTACTGCGTGGTGCCCTACACGCGCGGCGACGAGGTCTCGCGCCCGCTCGACGACGTGCTCACCGAGATCGCGGGCCTCGCCGACCAGGGCGTGCGCGAGGTGACCCTGCTGGGCCAGAACGTCAACGCCTATCGCGGCGCGCTGACCCAGGGCTCGGAGGAAATCGCCGATTTCGCCACCCTGATCGAATACGTGGCCGAGCTGCCCGGCATCGAGCGGATCCGCTACACCACCTCGCATCCGAAGGAATTCACCCAGCGCCTGCTCGACGTCTACGCGCGCGTGCCCAAGCTGGTGAACCACCTGCACCTGCCGGTCCAGCACGGCTCGGACCGCATCCTGATGGCCATGAAGCGCGGCTACACGGTGCTCGAGTACAAGTCGCTGATCCGCAAGCTGCGCGCGATCCGTCCCGATCTGTCGCTGTCGACCGACATCATCATCGGCTTCCCCGGCGAGACCGAGGCCGATTTCGACAAGACCATGCAACTGGTGCACGAGATGAGCTACGACACCAGCTTCTCGTTCATCTACAGCCCGCGCCCCGGCACGCCGGCGGCCAACCTGCACGACGACACGCCGCGCGAGGTCAAGCTCAAACGCCTGCAACATCTGCAGGCCACCATCGAGGAGAACGTCGCGCGCATCAGCGCATCGATGGTCGGCCGGATCGAGCGGATCCTGGTGGAAGGCCCGTCGCGCAAGGATCCGAACGAGCTGGCGGGACGCACCGAGAACAACCGCGTGGTCAACTTCCCCGCGCCGCTCGCCTCGCATGCGCGCCTGATCGGCCAGATGATCGACGTGCGGATCAACCATGCCTACCCGCATTCGCTGCGCGGCGAGCTGGTGCTCGCGCACGACGACGCCAGCACCGCCACCCACTGACACCGAGCGCCCAGCGCAGGAAGCCCACGCCACCTTGAAAGCCACCCAAGCCCTGGAATTCACCGCGCCGCGCGACGACAACGCGCGCCTCGCCAACCTCTGCGGACCGCTGGACGAGAACCTGCGGCAGATCGAGCAGGCGCTCGACGTGACGCTGCAGCGCCGCGGCCACCGGATCGCGATCCGCGGCCGCGGCGCCAAGCTCGCGCTGGCCGCGCTGGAGAACTTCTACAACCGCGCGCGCGATCCGCTCTCGCTCGACGACATCCAGCTCGCCCTGGTCGAGACGCGCCAGCTCGGCAACGGCGCGCGGGGCGCATCGGCCGAGCCGACGCTCGACGTGCGCTTTCGCGGCGACCCCGACCATCCCTTCGACCAGCCCGGCGCGGCCGAGGGCGAGGCCGGCGCGGCACTCGACGAGGAGCCGGCGCCCAAGCTCTACACGCGCCGCTCGGACCTGCGCGGGCGCACCCCGGCGCAGCGCGAGTACCTCAAGCAGATCCTCTCGCACGACGTGACCTTCGGCATCGGGCCGGCCGGCACCGGCAAGACCTACCTGGCGGTGGCCTGCGCGGTGGACGCGCTGGAGCGCGACCAGGTCAAGCGCATCGTGCTGACGCGCCCGGCCGTGGAAGCCGGCGAGCGGCTCGGCTTCCTGCCGGGCGACCTGTCGCAGAAGGTGGACCCCTACCTGCGCCCGCTCTACGACGCGCTCTACGACCTGCTCGGCTTCGACAAGACCGCCAAGATGTTCGAGCGCCAGATGATCGAGATCGCGCCGCTCGCCTACATGCGCGGCCGCACCCTGAACCACGCCTTCATCATCCTCGACGAGGCGCAGAACACCACGCCCGAGCAGATGAAGATGTTCCTGACCCGGATCGGCTTCGGCTCGAAGGCCGTGGTCACCGGCGACACCACCCAGGTCGACCTGCCGCGCGGCCACAAGAGCGGGCTGATCGAGGCACAGCAGGTGCTCGGCCAGGTGCGCGGCATCGCGCTCACGCGCTTCACCAGCGCCGACGTGGTGCGGCATCCGCTGGTCGCGCGGATCGTCGAGGCCTACGACGACTTCCACGCCCAGCACAAGGACGACTGAGCGAGCGGCGCGGCCGGACAAGGCCGCGCCGGGCCCGCATCTGGAGACGGCCTGCCGCGCGGCAGGCCGTCGCATTTCGTCGCGCCGACGCCCCTCGGCGAGCCCCGTCCGATCGGCGCCGAGGCCCGCCGGGCCGGGCCGCCGAGGCGGCGCGCGAGGGCCGCGCCAGTCGCCGCGCAAGGCGTTTCCGGCGAACGAAACGGCTGGCCGTTTGGTGTATGCTCAGGCGATTCCGTTCCACGCCGCCAACATGAAATCCTCCCGCTCCCACAAGTCCCGCAAGCCTGACCAGGCCGCCGCCCCGAGCGCGCCGCGCGTATCGCTGTTCGACGCCCGCGGCAAGGTCAAGTCGGTCGAGACGCAAGGCCTGCGCATCGATTTTCCCGATGGCCGCGCGCTGATGTTCGACCTGTCGGGCGCCTCGGGCGAAGCCTCGATCGCGATCGTCGCGCAGCATGCCGATGCCGGCCAGCGCGTCACCCTGACCCTGCGCCCGGAGCACTACGACAGCCTGACGCTGTCGGTCGGCGCCGAGCCCTCGCCCGAGGTCGGCACCGCGCTGGCCGCCGAGCCTGCCGCCGGCTCCGACACCGAGCCCGCCGGCGAGCCCGAGCTCGAGCTGGTGGTGCAATACGGCGACGAGATCGCCGCCTCGCAGCGCAAGAAGCTGCCCAAGCCCAAGCTGATCGCCGAATGGCTGTCCACCGCGCTGTTCTCCGATGCGCAACTGACGGTGCGCTTCGTCGGCGAGAAGGAAGGCCGCGAGCTGAACGGCGGCTATCGCAAGAAGGACTACCCCACCAACGTGCTGACCTTCGCCTACGACCAGGCGCCCGACGGCACCACCATCGGCGATCTCGTGCTGTGCTGCCCGGTGGTCGAGAAGGAGGCCGGCGAGCAGGACAAGCCGCTGGTGGCCCACTACGCGCACCTGCTGGTGCACGGCGCGCTGCACGCGCAGGGGTATGATCACGAGCGCGGCGAGGAAGACGCCGCCGAGATGGAAGCGCTCGAGATCGACATCCTCGCCAAGCTCGGTTTCCCGAACCCCTATCTGTAAGGCCCGGGTCCGTCGCGTCATCCGTTCCTTCCCCGATCAACCCGAGCCGCCTGCGGCCGCCAGGATTCCGTGAGCACCCCGATTCCCGCCTCCAACGCCTACCCGCCCCCGATCGGCAGCGGCCGGCTGCTCAGCGAGGACGAACTCGCCAGTTCGCTGGACGCGAGCCTCGCCGACTGGGATCGCCGCGCCGATCTCTGGCTGTTCGGTTATGGCTCGCTGATCTGGAACCCGGGGCTGCCGACCGTCGAGAAGGTGCATGGCCGCGTGCACGGCTACCATCGCGGGCTCTACCTGTGGTCGCGCGTGAACCGCGGCACGCCGGAACGGCCGGGCCTGGTGCTGGCGCTCGATCGCGGCGGCTCCTGCAGCGGCGTGGCGTTCCGGATCGCCGGCTCCAGCGCGATGCCGCATCTCGAAACGCTCTGGAAGCGCGAGATGCCGATGGGCTCGTACCGGCCCGCCTGGCTGCCCTGCACGCTGAGCACCGGCCAGCGCGTGCGGGCGCTGGCCTTCGTGATGCGCCGCGAGGCGCCCACCTATACCGGCAAGCTGTCCGACGAGGTGTTCCGCGCCGTGTTCGGCTCCGCCGAGGGCCGCTACGGCACCACCCTCGACTACGTGACGCGCACCGTCGCCGCGCTGCGCGAGAGCGGGATCCCCGATCGCGCGCTGGAAGCGCTGCTGGCGCGCTGCGCCTGAACCCGACCGGCCGCGCCGCCGCGCCGTTCATTTCGTTCGCGGCGCCCGCGAAGCGCGATTTTTGGCCCGCCTTGGGCCCGCGCCGATTCCGGGTTAGGATGGGCCCAGCGCCGCCGGGCCGGCCGCCGCGTCCGCCATCCGGCCGACACGGCAGCGCCACGCCCTTGGTGTATCCTTCCCAACTCCGTGACAACGCGCCCACGCACCTGCCGGGCGCACCACCATGAACGATTCGTATCCCAGTCGAAAGTCCACCGACAAACCTCCCGAAAAGCGCTCGCTGCTCGAACGCCTGACCGACTTCATCTCGCCCGAGCCCGAATCGCGCGGCGAGCTGCTCGAAATCCTGCAAGACGCGCACGAGCGCAACCTGATCGACGCCGATTCGCTCTCGATGATCGAGGGCGTGTTCCAGGTTTCCGACCTCTGCGCGCGCGACATCATGGTGCCCCGCGCCCAGATGGACGCGATCAACATCGCCGACAAGCCCGAGGATTTCATCCCCTTCGTGCTCGAGAAGGCCCACTCGCGCTACCCCGTCTACGAAGAGAACCGCGACAACGTGATCGGCGTGCTGCTCGCGAAGGACCTGCTGCGCTTCTACGCCGAAGAGGAATTCGATGTGCGCGGCATGCTGCGCCCGGCCGTGTTCATCCCGGAGTCGAAGCGCCTGAACGTGCTGCTGCACGACTTCCGCGTGAACCGCAACCACCTCGCGATCGTGGTGGACGAATACGGCGGCGTGGCCGGCCTGATCACCATCGAGGACGTGCTGGAGCAGATCGTCGGCGACATCGAGGACGAATACGACTTCGACGAGGAAGCCGGCAATATCATCTCGGCGCCGGACGGCCGCTACCGCGTGCGCGCGCTCACCGAGATCGCCCAGTTCAACGAGACGTTCGGCACCGATTTCCCCGACGACGAGGTCGATACCATCGGCGGGCTGATCACCCACCATTTCGGCCGGGTCCCGCATCGCGGCGAGAAGCTGCGGCTGGGCAAGCTGATCTTCGAGATCCAGCGCGGCGACGCGCGTCAGATCCACGTGCTGCTGGTGCGCCGCGACCCGCTCGCCGGCCGCCGCGGCGAATCGGCCGGCGACGACTGATCGTCAGGCTTCCCTCAACGCTCCACCCTTCGACCACATGGCCGAATCGTTCCCGACCCGCGCGCGGCGCGGCGCCACCTTCGCCTCGGGCGGCTCCGGCGGCCGCGCGCTGCCCGGCTGGCATTTCCCCGCCGCGCTGCTCGCCGGCGCGGCCAATACCCTCAGCTTCGCCCCCACTCCACACGGCGGCTGGCTCCAGTTGCTGGTGTTCGTCTGGTTCTTCGCCCAGCTCGCGCGCTGCGGCACGCGCTGGCAGGCCACGCTGACCGGCGCCGCCTTCGGCTTCGGCAATTTCCTGTCCGGCATCTGGTGGCTGTACATCAGCATGCACGTGTATGGCGAGATGGCCGCCTGGATCGCGGGCGGCGCGCTGGTGCTGTTCTGCCTGTACCTGGCGGTCTATCCGGCGCTGTCCGCGCTGGCCTGGGCGCTGGCTTCGGGCAAGCGCGCCGGGCGCGCGTTCGCGCCGAGCTGGCACGGCGCCCTGGCGTTCGCGAGCGCCTGGGCGATCGGCGAATGGGCGCGCGGCACGGTGTTTACCGGCTTCCCGTGGCTGGCCAGCGGTTATCCGCAGGTGGACGGGCCGTTCGCCGGCTATGCGCCGCTCGTTGGCGTCTACGGGATCGGCTGGGTGCTGGCGCTGTTCGCGGCGCTGGTGGTCAATGCGGTGGTGCGTGCCCGTGAAGGACGTGGCGGCGCGCTCGCGCCGGCCACGCTGGCCGCCGCGCTGGTGGCCGCCGGCCTGCTGCTGCCGCTGGTGCCCTGGACCCAGCCCGAGAACCAGCCGCTGCGGGTGCGCCTGCTGCAGGGCAACGTCAAGCAGGACGTCAAGTTCGAGCAGGCCGGCATCGACGCGGCGATCAAGATGTACACCACGATGATCACCGAGAAGCCGGCCGACCTGGTGGTCACGCCCGAGACGGCGATCGCGGTGATGATCCAGGACATTCCGCTGCCCTTCGCCAAGGCGGTGCGCAGCTTCGTCGACAAGACCGGCACCTCGGTGCTGTTCGGCGCGGTGGGCGACAAGGTGCTGCCCGACGGCAGCCTGACCGACTACACCAACAGCCTGTATGGCGTGACGCCGGGCTCGACCGACATCTATCACTACGACAAGCACCACCTGGTGCCCTTCGGCGAGTTCATCCCCTGGGGCTTCCACTGGTTCGTCAGGCTGATGAAGATGCCGCTGGGCGACTTCGCGCGCGGCGCGCCGGTGCAGGCACCGTTCCTGGTGCACAACCAGCCGGTGATGGCCGACATCTGCTACGAGGACATCTTCGGCGAGGAGATCGCCGCCACGGTGCGCGACAACGCGCCCTCGCCGGGCATCCTGGTCAATGTCACCAACCTCGCCTGGTTCGGCGACACCATCGCGCTCGACCAGCATCTGCAGATCGCGCGCATGCGCTCGCTCGAAACCGGCCGGCCGATGCTGCGCGCCACCAATACCGGCATGACCGCCGCGATCGACGCGCACGGCCGCGTGATCGGGCGTCTCAAGCCCTTCACGCTGGGCTCGCTCGACGTGACCGTCGAGGGCACCCAGGGCATCACGCCCTTCGTCGCCAGCGGCAATGCGATCGTGCTCGCGCTCGCCCTGGTGCTGCTCGGCTTCGCGCTGCTGGCCGGCCCGCGCCTGCGCCGGCGCGGCTGAGCGCGGGATTGACCGGTGCCGCTCGCGCGGCGCCGGTTCGCTTACCGGTCCTGATTCGCTGATCGACCCGGCCCCGGCCCGCTCGTCTTCCCTCGTCTTCCCTCGCCTCCCCTCGCTTTCCTTCCCGCCCCGGCGTGCGCAGCGCGCCTTACCAGGCGCCGTCCGCGCCGGCCAGGGCTCGCAGGTCCCGCGCGACCGCCTCGAGCACCGGCGTCCATTGCATGAAGGCCGCTTGCCGGTACAGCGTCGCCGAGGGATAGAGCGGGCTGTCGCGGCGCTCGTGCTGCCAGACCCAATGCGGATTGACGTCGAGCAGCACCCAGCTCGCCTGGCCCAGCGCGCCGCTCAGATGGGCGATCGAGGTGCAGACCGTGATCACCAGGTCCAGCGCGCCGAGATAGGCGGCGGTGTCGTCGAAGCTGCGCCATTCGGCCGAATGATCGACGATCGGCAGGCCGGCGACGCGCGCCGCCTCGACCTCGGCGCCGAGCCCCGGTTGCAGCGAATGGAAGCTCACGCCCTCGATGCCGGCGAAGGCCGCCGCGTAGCGATCGAGGCCCACGCGCCGGAACGGATTGCGCTGATGGCCGGCGCTGCCGGTCCAGGCCAGCCCGACCCGCAGGCGCTCGCCGGGCCGCGCCTCGGCCGCGAAGCGCGCACGCCAGGCGTCGCGCGCGGCCGTGTCGGCACGCAGGTAGGGCACGCTCGCGCCGCTGGCCGCGTCGGGCAGGCCGAGCTGCCAGGGCACGCTGCCGATCGGCAGTTGGTAGTCGGCGGCGGGCAGGCGATCGAGCGAGACGTCGCTCGAATAGAGATCGACATGCGCGCCGAGGCTGCGCGACAGCAGCTCACCCATTTGCGGGAAGGAATTCCAGGCCAGCCGGCCGCCCTCGCGGTGCACGTGCTCGGCCAGCAGCGGAATCGCGCGGCAAAACTGCAGCAGGTCGCCCATGCCCTGCTCGCCCCACACCAGCAAGGTCTTGCCGGCCAGCGGCTCGCCGCGCCAGCGCGGCGCGTTCAGCGCGGGATGGCCGCCGCGCAGCTCGCTCGAGCCCTGCCAGCGCGCCTCGTGGCCCAGCCACCCGTCGGCGAAGTTGCCGCGCGCGAGTTCGATGATGGCCAGGTTGAAACGGAACGAGGCGTCGTCGGGCGACAGCGCCAGCGCGCGGCGCGCGCAACGCTCGGCCTCGTCCCAGCGCTGCGCCTCCTTGTAGGCGCAGGAGGCATTGTTCTGCGCCAGCGCGCTGTCGGGGGCCAGCGCCAGCGCGCGCTCGGCCGCCGCGATCGAGCGCGCCAGGTCGTAGCGGGCCCGGTAGGCGACCACCAGGTTGATCCAGGCCTGCTCGTCGCGCGCATTGGCGGCCACCGCCTGCTCCAGCAGCGCCAGTTCCTCGGCCGGGTCGCCGCCCGAGATCCGCACCGCGATCGCCAGGTTGTTGCGCAGCGAAGGCCAATCGGGCGCGAGTTCCAGCGCGCGCCGGTACGGCGCGATCGCCTCGGCATGGCGGCCGCCCATCTGCAACGCGTAACCGCAGTTGAAGGCGAGCGCGGCCACCTCGGGCTCGACGCGCCACAGGCAGCTCGCGAATTCGGCCGCGTCGCCGTAGCGCTGGTGTTCGAGCAGGGTCACGGTGAGCCGCGCGAGCGCCTCGTAGTCGAGCGAATGCAGCCGCGAGGCGGCGTCGAGCCATGACGCGCGCGCCTCGGCGCGGCCGGCCTCGCCGGCGGCCGCGGCCTCGCTCAGGAATTCGAGCAGCGGCGGGTAGAAGGGGAACTGCGGGTCGACGGGCGTTCTGAACATGAGCGGCGGCGGTCCGTGGGTCGGCTGGGCGGATGCGGCATCTTACCGTGCGCTTCGCGATTCGCACGCCGCGCGGGCGGTACGTGCGGGCGTGGCCGGTGCCGCGCATGCGGCGCTCGATACAGGCCACGACGAAGAGCGGCGCCCTGTCCCGGGCGCGCGGCCGCTGCCTCTCGACGCCACCGCGAACCCGGCGCGCGACGCGCCGAGGGTGCCGTCGAATCCCCCTGCGCCGGCCCGCAATCGGCTTGCAATCGGCCCGCAATCGGCGCGCCCGCCGCCGCGCGCGGGCGTTCCGGCCGCAGTGTCGCGCCGATCCGGTAAAATTACGCGTTTTACGCCCAGCCAAGCCGCGCGCCGGACTGGCGCACCGGTCGAGCCCGCTCGCGCCGGCGCCCGATTCGCAGCCCGCAGCGCCCACGAAGGCCCCTCATGCTCACGTTTCAGCAAATCATCCTGACGCTCCAGTCCTACTGGGACAAGCAGGGCTGTGCCCTGCTCCAGCCGATCGACATGGAAGTCGGCGCAGGCACCTCGCACGTCCACACCTTCCTGCGCGCGATCGGCCCCGAGCCGTGGCGCGCGGCCTACGTGCAGCCCTCGCGCCGCCCGAAGGACGGCCGCTACGGCGAGAACCCGAACCGCCTGCAGCACTACTACCAGTACCAGGTGGTGATGAAGCCGGCGCCGGAGAACATCCTCGACCTGTACCTCGGCTCGCTGGAAGCGCTCGGCTTCGACCTCAAGCAGAACGACGTGCGCTTCGTCGAGGACGATTGGGAAAACCCGACGCTGGGCGCCTGGGGCCTGGGCTGGGAAGTCTGGCTCAACGGCATGGAAGTCACCCAGTTCACCTACTTCCAGCAGGCCGGCGGCCTGGACTGCAAGCCGGTGCTGGGCGAGATCACCTACGGGCTGGAACGGCTGGCGATGTACCTGCAGAAGGTCGAGAACGTCTACGACCTGGTCTGGACCGAGTGGGAGGAACTGGGCCCGAACGGCCCCGAGATCCGCCGCCTCAGCTACGGCGACGTCTACCACCAGAACGAGGTCGAGCAGTCGACCTACAACTTCGAGCACGCCAACGTCGATCTGCTGTTCGGCTTCTTCAACAGCTACGAGTCGGAAGCGAAGCGCATGATCGAGGCGAAGCTCGCCCTGCCCGCCTACGAACTGGTGCTGAAGGCCGGCCACACCTTCAACCTGCTCGATGCGCGCGGCGCGATCTCGGTCACCGAGCGCGCGGCCTACATCGGCCGGATTCGCGCGCTGTCGCGCCTGGTCGCGCAGTCCTACTACGAATCGCGCGAGGCGCTCGGCTTCCCGATGATCGGCAACCCGGTGCGCGGCGTGCCGGGCCTCACCACCGACGCGCAGGACGCGGCCCAGCCCGGCTGGGTGCCGCCCCTCAAGGCCGAACGCAAGATCGATCAGGACTGACGAGATTCCCCCCATCATGACGCACACCCATACCGCTCCCCTGCTGGTCGAACTGCTGACCGAGGAACTGCCGCCCAAGGCGCTCGCGCGTCTCGGCGACGCCTTCGCCGAAGGCCTGGCCCAGCGCCTCGCCGCGCGCGACCTGATCGACGGCGAAGCCGTGTTCGAACGCTTCGCCACGCCGCGCCGCCTGGCGGTGCTGATCCTCAACGTGCGCGCCGTCGCGCCGGAGCGCCAGGTCCGCGAGAAAGTGCTGCCGGTGTCGGTCGCGCTCGACGCGAACGGCAACCCGACGCCGCCGCTGGCCAAGAAGCTGGCCGCGCTCGGCCGCCCCGAGCTGGGCATCGCCGATCTCGAGCGCGCCCAGGACGGCAAGGCCGAGGCCTTCTTCCTGAACTACTCGGCGCCGGGCGCCACGCTCGCCGACGGCCTGCAGGCCGCGCTCAAGGAAACGCTCGACAAGCTGCCGATCCCGAAGGTGATGACCTACCAGCGCCCCGACGGCAGCGACGTGCAGTTCGTGCGCCCGGTGCATCGCCTCACGGTGCTGCACGACACGGACGTGGTGCCGGTCTCCGCGTTCGGCATCGATGCCGGCGACACCACGCTCGGCCACCGCTTCCTGTCGAGCGGCGCGGTCGCGATCGGCTCGGCCGCCGGCTACGCCGAGACGCTGCGCGAACGCGGCCGCGTGATCGCGCACTTCGTCGACCGCAAGGAACAGATCCGCACCGCGCTGGCCGAGCAGGCCGGCGGCGACACGGTGGTGATGCCCGAGGCCCTGCTCGACGAGGTCGCCTCGCTGGTCGAATGGCCGGTGGTCTATGCCTGCCGCTTCGAGGACGAGTTCCTGCAGGTGCCGCAGGAATGCCTGATCCTGACCATGCAGACCAACCAGAAGTACTTCGCGCTGACCGACGCGGCCGGCAAGCTGCGCTCGCGCTTCCTGATCGTCTCGAACATCGAGACGGCCACGCCGGTGGAGATCGTCGAGGGCAACGAGCGCGTGGTGCGCCCGCGCCTGGCCGATGCCAAGTTCTTCTTCGAGACCGACAAGAAGACGCGCCTGGCCGATCGCGTGCCGCGCCTGGCCAACGTGGTCTATCACAACAAGCTGGGCTCGCAGCTCGCGCGCGTCGAGCGCATCGAGGCGATCGCGGCCGGCATCGCGCCGGCGATCGGCGCCGACCCGGCGCTGGCGCGACGCGCCGCGCGCCTGGCCAAGGCCGACTTGCTGACCGACATGGTCGGCGAGTTCCCCGAGCTGCAGGGCACCATGGGCACCTACTACGCGCGCCACGACGGCGAGCCGGAAGAGGTCGCCGTCGCCTGCACCGAGCACTACCAGCCGCGCTTCTCGGGCGACACGCTGCCCGAGGCCGCCGTCAGCACCGCGGTGGCGCTGGCCGACAAGCTCGAGACCCTGGTCGGCATCTGGGGCATCGGCCTCGCGCCGACCGGCGAGAAGGACCCGTTCGCGCTGCGCCGTCACGCGCTGGGCGTGCTGCGCCTGCTGCTCGAGAAGCAGCTGCCGCTCGATATCGTCGAGCTGCTGCGCGCCGCCCAGGCGAGCTTCGCCGGCATCGCCGGGGTGGCCGATTCGACCGACGCGATCTTCGCCTTCTTCCTCGATCGCCTGCGCGGCCTGCTGCGCGAGCGCGGCTACAGCGCCGGCGAGATCGACGCGGTGCTGGGCCTCGAGCCGACCCGCATCGACGAGCTGATCGCGCGCCTGGACGCGGTGCGCGAGTTCACGCGCCTGGCCGAGGCCGAGGCGCTGGCCGCCGCCAACAAGCGGATCTCGAACATCCTGAAGAAGTCGGAAGGCGCCGCGCCCGGCGCGATCCAGCCGGCGCTGCTGGCCGAGCCGGCCGAGCAGGCGCTGGCCGCGCAGCTGGCCGAGGTCGCGCCGCGCGTGCAGTCGCAGCTCGCCGCGCGCGACTACACCGGCGCGCTGTCGGCGCTGGCCGCGCTGCGCGCGCCGGTCGACACCTTCTTCAACGACGTGATGGTCAATGCCGAGGATCCGGCGCTGCGTGCCAACCGGCTCGCCTTGCTGTCGGCGCTGCACCAGCAGATGAACTGCGTCGCCGACATCTCGAAGCTGGCCGCCTGAGCGGCCCATCGTCACGCCACGCGCTGCCAGGAGATACGCCATGCCGACGGGTGCCAACCGCAAGCTCGTCGTCCTCGATCGGGACGGCGTCATCAACGTCGATTCGGACGCCTTCATCAAGACGCCCGACGAATGGATCGCGCTGCCCGGCAGCCTCGAGGCGATCGCGCGGCTCAACCACGCGGGCTACCGCGTGGTGGTCGCGACCAACCAGTCGGGGATCGGGCGCGGCCTGTTCGACATGGCCGCGCTCAACGCCATGCACCTGAAGATGCACAAGGCGGCCGCCGCGGTCGGCGCACGCATCGACGCGGTGTTCTACTGCCCGCACACGGCCAGCGACAACTGCGATTGCCGCAAGCCGAAGCCGGGCATGATGACCATGATCACGCAGCGCTTCGAGATCGAGCCGGACCAGACGCCGATCGTCGGCGACGCGCTGCGCGACCTGCAGGCCGGCGTCGCGGTGGGCTTCCGCCCGCACCTGGTGCTCACCGGCAAGGGCCGCAAGACGCTCGCGGCCGGCAAGCTGCCCGAAGGCACGCGCGTGCACGACGACCTGCGCGCCTTCGCGCTCGATTTTCTGTCCCAGCCACAGGACTGACGCCGCCCTCGCCGCGCGCGCCTTCCGTCAACGCCCGAGCCCACGCCGATGCTTTTCCTTCGTTCGCTGCTGCTACTCGTCTATTTCGTGCTCTACACGGTGCCCTACGCGACCGCCTGCTTCATCGCGTTCCCGTTCATGCGCCCGCATGCGCGCTACTGGATGGCGGCCGGCTGGTGCCGCTCGACGCTCGCCGTGGTGCGCGTGCTCAACGGCATCGACTACCGCATCGAGGGCATGGAGAACCTGCCCGACGGCCCCGCCGTGCTGCTCTCCAAGCACCAGTCGGCCTGGGAGACGCTGGCCTTCCCGGCCCTGATGCCGCGTCCGCTCTGCTACGTGTTCAAGCGCGAGCTGCTCTACGTGCCCTTCTTCGGCTGGGCGCTGGGCCTGCTGCACATGGTCAACATCAATCGCAAGGAAGGGAAGAACGCCTTCGATTCGGTGATCCGCCAGGGCAAGAGCCGCCTCGCCGACGGCGCCTGGGTGATCATGTTCCCCGAGGGCACGCGCACCCCGACCGGGCGCCAGGGCAAGTACAAGACGGGCGGCGCGCGCTTCGCGGTGGGCGCCGGCGTGCCGGTGGTGCCGATCGCCCATAACGCGGGCCGCGTCTGGCCGCGCAATTCGTTCAACAAGTATCCGGGTATAGTCACGGTGTCGATCGGCAAGCCGATCGATTCGCGCGGCCTCACGCCGGACGAGCTGAACCTTCGCGTCGAGCAGTGGATCGAAACGGAAATGCGCCGCATCGATCCGGATGCCTACCGCCACGAAAGCGGCGACGCGAACGGCGACGCCCGATCGGCCGGCGCCGCACGACTCTGATCCAAGGTTTCATTCATATTGCGCAACGCCCAACGAAGCGATCTGATGCCCAAGCGTCCCAGGCCACGGCCCGCCGTCGTCGCACTCGATCACCACCAGCTCGATCTGCCGCTGTTCGACGGACCGCTCGCGCCCGCGCCTCCCGCTTCGCCCTCGCCCGAGCGCGACCGCTCGCTGCGCAAGCTGACGCTGGACGGGCGCGTGCTCGAATACCGGCTCAAGCGCTCGGCGCGGCGCACCATCGGCTTCGCGATCGACGGCAGCGGCCTGTCGATCACGGCGCCGCGCTGGGTCACGCTCACCGACATCGAGGCGGCGATCGCCGAGAAGCGCCGCTGGATCTTCGCCAAGCTGGCCGAGTGGCAGACCCGCATCGAGCAGCGCGCGCTGCCGCAGATCGACTGGAAGGACGGCGCGCAGATTCCCTATCTCGGCAAGCCGGTGGCGATCACCATCGCCTCGGCCGACGGCACGCTGGCCTATGACGCCGAGCGCGCCGTGCTGGCGCTGGGCCTGCCCGCGCATGCCGACGCCCAGCAGATCAAGGATCGCGTGCAGGGCTGGCTGCAGGGCGAGGCCAAGCGCATCTTCGGCGAGCGCCTGCCGGTTTATGCACAGAAGCTCGGCGTGAGCTACCGTGCCTATGCGCTGTCCTCGGCCTCGACGCGCTGGGGCAGTTGCTCCAGCGACGGCAAGATCCGCCTGAACTGGCGCCTGGTGCACTTCCCGATGTCGATCGTCGACTACGTGGTCGCGCACGAGCTCGCGCACCTGCGCGAGATGAACCACAGCCCCGCGTTCTGGCAGACCGTCGAATCGATCTTTCCCGAATTCCGCGAGGCGCGGCACACGCTCAAGCATCATCCGCCCGAGCTATTGCCGGCGCTCTGAACGCGCCCCGCCCGTTTTCCGGCTGCCATGCAAAACGGCGCTCCGCATGAAGCGGAGCGCCGTTTTTTCATGGCCTTTCAAGGCCGGCGGCAGCGGGCGCGAGGCGCCCGCGCGATGGTTCAGTGCTGCGTCTTGCGCTGGATGAACTCGATCTTGTAGCCGTCCGGATCCTCGACGAAGGCGATCACGGTGGTGCCGTGCTTCATCGGGCCGGCCTCGCGCGTGACCTTGCCGCCCTGGGCCTTGATCCGGTCGCAGGCCGC
The DNA here is from genome assembly GCF_011753175.1 of Burkholderia sp. Cy-637. NCBI lineage: Bacteria > Pseudomonadati > Pseudomonadota > Betaproteobacteria > Burkholderiales > Burkholderiaceae > Burkholderia > Burkholderia sp. Cy-637. The sequence goes on from NZ_VWWC01000075.1 coordinate 25,565, forward strand.
GTAGGCATCGTCGACCTCGATCGCGAGGTGGCCGAAACCGTTGCCGAGTTCGTAGGACGGCGTATCCCAGTTGTGGGTCAGCTCGATCACCGTGCCCGCGCTTTCTTCCTCGTAACCGACGAAGGCGAGCGTGAACTTGCCTTCCGGGTAGTCGTTGCGGCGCAGCAGCTTCATCCCGAGCAGCTCGGTGTAGAACTGGATCGAGCGGTCGAGATCGCCGACGCGCAGCATCGTGTGCAGCATTCGCATGGGGGGACTCCGTGGGGAACAGTCTTCTGGGAACGGCCGAATTTACCAGACGCGGCGAATTTTCGCCGGGCGCAAATCGAACGGCTTACAGGCGCCCTTCGGCCGCGCCCGCCGTCGGCAAGGCTCAGCCGGCCGGGCGCGCCGCCGATACCGCCTGGGCCAGGCCCACGTATTCGTCGACCCCGACATCCTCGGCGCGGCGCGCCAGGTCGAAGCCGAGCGCATCGAAATCGATCGCGTCGCGATAGGCGCCGAGCGTGTTGCGCAGCATCTTGCGGCGCTGCGAGAAGGCGGCCGTGACCACCTCGCCGAGCACCGCGACATCGACCGCGGCCAGCTCGTGCGGCGCGTAGGGAATCATCCGCACGATCGCCGAATCGACCTTCGGCGGCGGCTGGAAGGATTCGGGCGGCACGTCGATCAGCTTGTCCATCACGTAGCGGTACTGCAGCATCACCGACAGGCGGCTGAAGGCCTTGCTGCCCGGCTCGGCCACCATCCGCTCGACCACCTCGTTCTGCAGCATGAAATGCTGGTCGACCACGCGCTCGGCGAAGTCCATCAGGTGGAACAGCAGCGGGCTGGAGATGTTGTAGGGCAGGTTGCCGATGATGCGCAGCGAGGGCTTGTCGCCGGGCAGCGCCAGCGAGCCGAAGTCGAAGGCGAGCGCGTCGCCCGCGTGCAGTTCGAGCCGCTCGCCGAAGCGCTGCTTGAGGCGGCCGATCAGGTCGCGGTCGAGCTCGACCGCGTGCAGCGGCGATTCCGGCGTGGCCAGGCGCTCGATCACGGGGCCAGTCAACGCGCCGAGGCCCGGCCCGATCTCGACCATGCGCTCGCCGCGCTCGGGGCGAATCGCATTGACGATCGAATCGATCACGCCGAGATCGACGAGAAAATTCTGCCCGAAGCGCTTGCGCGCGAAGTGTCCCTGGTGCTGTCTGCTGTTCGACATCGAATCCGGAAAAACGAAAAAAGGCGGACCGGGAATTCAGTCCGCGCGTGCCTGGAGGCGGTGGCGCGCCATCGCGACGGCGGTATCGAGCGCCGCGATCATGCTGCCGCAATCGGCGCGGCCGGAACCGGCCAGGTCGAGCGCCGTGCCATGGTCGACCGAGGTGCGCACGATCGGCAGGCCGAGCGTGACATTGATGCCCTCGCCGAAGGTGGCGTACTTGAGGACCGGCAGGCCCTGGTCATGGAACATCGCGAGCACGCAGTCGGCCTGCTCGAGATAACGCGGCTGGAACAGCGTGTCGGCCGGATAGGGCCCGCGCGCATCGATGCCGGCCTGCTGCGCGCGCGCCAGCGCCGGCGAGATCACGTCGATTTCCTCGCGGCCCAGGTAGCCGTTCTCGCCCGCGTGCGGATTGAGCCCGGTGACCAGGATGCGCGGCGCGGCGAGGCCGAAATGGCGGCGCAGGTCACCGTCAACGATGCTCAGCGTCTCGACCAGCCCCTCGATCGAGAGCGCGGCGGAAACGTCCCTGAGCGGCAGGTGCGTGGTGGCCAGCGCGACGCGCAAGGGCCGCTCGCCGGTGCCCGCCAGCATCATCACCACGCGCGGCGTGGCGGTGCGCTCGGCCAGGTATTCGGTATGGCCGGTGAAGGGCACGCCGGCGTCGTTGATGGTGCTCTTCTGCAGCGGCGCGGTGACGATCGCGTCGTAGTCGCCCGCCAGCGCGCCGTCGATCGCAGCATCGAGCAGGCCCAGCACGTAAAGGCCGTTGGCGGCATCGAGCCGGCCCGCTTGCGCAGGTACCGCGAGCGGCCGATGCGCGAGGCTCACGCGGCCATCGGCGCCGAGCCGCTCGGCATCCACGCCGACCGCCGCCGCGCGCTCGGCGAACAGCGCCGCGTCGCACAACACCTCGAAACGCGCATCCGGCCAGCGATCGCCCGCCTGGGCCAGCGCGCGCGCGCTCAGCTCCGGGCCGACCCCGGCCGGCTCGCCGGTCGTGATCGCGATGCGCAGGGGCTGGGCGGCTCGCATGACGGCGGGGCTCAGGGTTGCGGCTGGCCGATCTTGATCTGCACGTAGGACGAATCGCGCAGCTCGCGCAGCCAGTCGGCATAGGCCTGCTCGGCCTTGCGCTGGCCGATCGCCTGGCGTGCGATGTCCATCTGCTTCTGCACCGAGCCTTCCGCGTCGCGGCGGCCCAGCACCTGGATCAGGTGGTAGCCGTATTCGGTGCGCACCGGCTGGCTGATCTGGCCGTCCTGCAGCTGGCTCATGGCGCGCTCGAATTCCGGCACCGTCTCGCCCGGGCTGATCCAGCCGAGATCGCCGCCCTGCGAGGCCGAGCCGTCCTGCGAATAGGTGCGCGCGAAGTTGGCGAAATCGCCGCCCGCCTCGACCTGGTTGCGGATATCGACCAACTGCTGGCGAGCCTGCGATTCGGACTTGCCTTCACCCACGCGCAGCAGGATGTGGCGCACGTGCGTCTGCACGATCTTGGGCGAGGCGCCCGCGGTGCCCGAGGCCGGGCGGCGGTCGACCAGACGCACGATCTCGAAGCCGTCCGGCACGCGGATCAGGTTCGGGCTGACCTGGCCCGGGCGCAGTTGCGAGACCGCCTGCACCACGTCGGCCGGCAGCGAGCCCGGCGCCTTGAAGCCGAGATCGCCGCCCGTCTTGGCGTCCTTCGCCTCGGAGGAATTCCTGGCGAGCTTCTCGAAATCGGCACCGGAAGCCAGCGCCTGCTTGAGCAGGCCGTCGGCCTTCTTCTGCGCGGTGTCGATCTGGTCCTGCGGCGCGTTCTGCGGCGCGGCCACGAAGATGTGCTCGAGCCGCACGTCCTGCTGCGAACCCGAGTTCGGGCCGCGCTGGCTGGCGATGTAGCTGGCCACCTCGGCGTCGGTCACGGTGATCTTGCTGTCGACTTCCTTCTCGCGCAGGCGCGAGAGGATCAGCTCGTTGCGCGCGTCGCCGGAGAAGGTGCTCCAGGGCACGCCGAGCGCCTCGAGCTGGGCGCGGTACTGGTCGACCGTCATGCCGTTGGCGGCGGCCAGGCGCTGCAGCGTGCTCTGCACGGTGGCGTCGCTGACCTCGATCCCGTCGTCCTTGGCCTTCTGCAGCTGGATCCGCTCGACCACCATCTGGTTGAGCACCTGCGAGCGCAGTTCCTCGGGCGGCGGCACCGGCACCTTCTGCTGCTGCAGCCGGCGCGAGATCAGGCCGACCCGCTGGTCGAGCTCGCGTGCCGTGATCACGCCGTTGTTGACGACCGCCACGACCTCGTCGGCCAGCGTCGCGCCGCTCGAACCGAGCGCCTGCGCGGCCGCCGGCGTGACGGACAGCAGCGACATGACGGCCGCGAGGCCCGACACGATTGCTGCGAAGCGAAGGGATTTCTTCATTGCCACAAAGACTCCATTGAAAGCTGGCTGGGCCGGCGCCGCGTCAGGGCGAAAGTTAGTCATAGTTGCTGAATCGGGCCTGCGGCGGCGGGGCCGGCGGCAGCGGCGTGTAGCCGGGGACACCGCCCTTGAAGGCGGCCACCAGGCCGTTGTCGATGTTCGACAGTCCCTTCAGGGTCAGTTGCGCCATGAAGCGCGTGGCCGAGCTCTGCTGACCGGAAAGGTTCACGCCGTTGGCGGTGCGCTGCACGCCCACGCCCACTGCCCAGCAGTCGGCATCGTACTGGAAGCCGAGTAGACCGTCGACCACGCGCTTGCCGGCCAGGTCGTAGTTGAAGCGGCCGACCGCGTAGAGGTGCTGGGTCAGCGGCCACTGGCCGGAAACCAGGATCTGGTTGATCGGCTCGTTGACCAGGGTCGAGGCGTTGGCCCGCGTGTAGCGATAGGCGACGTTGAGCACGCGCCGCTCGCCAGGGCTGTAGCCGAAGCCGATGCTCGACTTCACCAGCTGGTTGTTGTCGGCGTTGTACTGGAACGCCGTCTCCGACGCGAAGCCGGCGCCGAGCTTGAGCGAGGCGCCGACGATCAGGTCCGAGTGACGCGCCTGGGTCGGCGCCTGGGTCGGGTCGAGCGTGACGCGCTGGTCGGTGAAGTAGTACTGCTGCGCGATCACGAAGCGCGCGCGCTCGTCGCCGGTGGCGGCATCCAGGAAACGCGTGGTGAGCGCCGCGGTCAGGCGGTTCTCGTCCGAGATCCGGTCGTTGCCGACGAAGGTGTTGGTGGTGAAGATCTCGGCCAGCCCGAAATCCGATTCGGCCGTGTCGAACAGCGGCGCGTCGAGCTGGTTGCGGTACGGCGTGTAGACGTAGTAGAGCCTCGGCTCCAGCGTCTGGATGAAGTCCTGCCCGAACAGGCGTACCGAGCGGTCGAACACCAGCCCGGTGTCGAACGACAGCGTCGGGATCGAGTAGGTGAAGCGCTTCGGCTGGCCCGGGACACCGCCCGTGGTGTTGGTCAGGTCGTACGAGGCGAGGTGCAGCTGCGCCTTCGGCACGATGAAGTAGCCCGGACCATAGACCCCGTACGAGACGTACGGGTTGAACATCACGCGGTCGCCTTCGGGCTGGTCCGCCGTGGTGATCTTGAAGCGCGTGTAGTCGGCCTCGGCGCCGAAGTCGAAGCCGCCGACGTTGTACTTCGCGTACTTCACGTTCAACTGCGGCTCGCGGCCGTACGGCGCGACCGACGGCTGCAACGTCTGCCAGTGCTGGTAGCGCGTGAGGATCGACCAGGGACCGTTGTTGTAGGTCAGGCCGGCTTCCTGCTGGTACAGCGTCTGGGTGCCGTTGGCGAACTGGTTGGTCGACCCGAGATCGCCCGGATAGGCCTGGTCCGACACCTTGTTGTAGTAGACGTAGCCGCCGAAGCCGTTGCCGAAGCTCTGCTGATGCTGGATGTAGAGCGCGTAGCGATTGCGATGCGCGACCCGATCGTCCGGCAGGAACTCGCCGGTGATGCCGCCCGAGTAGGTCGGCGACAGGTAGCGATACTCGGCCCGCGTGAACACGCCGCGCTTGGAGATGAGCTCCGGCGTCAGCGTCAGGTCACGGTTGGGCGCGATGTTGAAGTAGTACGGCACCGCCAGCTCGAAACCATTGGTCGAGCTCACGGAGAAGGTCGGCGGCAGGAAGCCGCTGCGCCGCTCGCCCGACAGCGGGAAGGTCAGCCAGGGGCTCGCGAAGATCGGCACGCCCTGGAAGAACAGCGTGCCGTTGCGCGCCACGCCCTCGTCGGCGCCGGTGTCGAACTCGAAGCGGCTGCCCTTGATGTACCAGGCCGGGTTCGCGCACTGGCAGGCCGAGTAGGTCGCATCGGTCATCACCGAGCGCTCGCTGTCGAGCAACTCCGCCTGCTGCGCACTGCCCGCGCCGCCGGTGGCCGTGAAGCGGTACTTCGGGGTGGCCATCGTGCCCTGGTTCGCCTCGACCTTCAGGTGCGCTTCCGGGCCGTAGAAGGTCGAGCCGTTGCCCGACACCGTGACCTTGCCATAGGCATCGGCCATGTCGGTGTCCTGATCGTAGTGCAGCGCATCGGCCTTGACGATGGTGGTGCCGCGCCTCAACTCCGCCGAACCCTTGGCGGCCAGGTCCTGATCGGTGGTGCCGCTGGTGTGGTCGGCCAGCACGAAACCGGCCGGCTTCGACCCGGGACGCAGCGGATGCTCCTCGAGCTGGGGCGCCAGACGCAGGTCCCACGGCGACGCTCCGAGCGGCTGCGGATCCGCGGCCGCGCCCGCGAGCTGCGCCTGGGCGACCGCGGGCACGAAGCCGGGGACGGCGAGCAGGGCGACCGCGAGGCGCCGCTTGCGCATCGCGGGCTCGCGGGATACGAGCGGGAAAATCAGTTTAAGCGGCATCGATATCGGGCGAATCGGCCCCGTCAGGCCCCGGCGTTCGCGCATCGCGGACCGCGCAATCGAGCCGTGACGGCGACGGGGCGCACACGAGCCAAGGCGATCGGCGGGAGCAACGAGGGGCCGCAGGCGCGCTGCGAACCCGCGACCGGCGGGGATTGACACGGGACGCGTCAAAAAAGTCGTGGGGTATTATATGGCAAGACGTTCCCCCCTCCCCCGAGTTTCCGTTTCGATGACGCCCCCTTCCCCCGCCCAGTCTCCCGCTCCCGCCGCCGACAGCCGCCTCGATCAACTGCGCGCCTGGCTGGCGACGCACGCGGACCGCCACGCGCTGGCGCTCGACACGCTCGCCCCGGCCTCGGCCGACGCCAGCTTCCGGCGCTATTTCCGGCTCGCGAGCGGCACCGAGCCCGGCGGCACGGCGATCGCGGTGGATGCGCCGCCGCCCGAGAAATGCCGCGAGTTCGTGCAGATCGCCGGGCTGCTCGCGGCCGCCGGCCTGCATGCGCCGCGGGTGCTCGAAACCGACCTGGAAGCGGGCTTCATGCTGGTTTCCGACCTCGGCACCGCCACCTACATCGGCGCGCTCGACCCGGCCGACACGGCCGCCGCGAAGCCCTTGCTGCGGGCCGCCATCGATGCGCTGGTGCGCTGGCAGCTCAGCTCGCGCGAAGGCGTGCTGCCCGTCTTCGACGAGGCCTTCCTGCGCCGCGAGATGGAGCTGATGCCCGAGTGGTATGTCTGCCGCCACCTGGGCAGGACGCTCGACGAGCGCCAGCGCGGCGTGCTCGACCGGACCTTCGCCCTGCTGGTGGCGAACTCGCTGTCGCAGCCCCATGGCTATATGCTGCGTGACTTCATGCCGCGCAACCTGATGATCTGCGAGCCGAATCCCGGCGTGCTGGACTTCCAGGACGCGGTCTGGGGGCCGCTCGCCTACGATGTCGTCTCGCTGCTGCGCGATGCCTTCATCAGCTGGGACGAGGAGTTCGAGCTCGACTGCTTCGTCTATTACTGGGAGCAGGCCAGGAAGGCCGGCCTGCCGGTCGACGCCGATTTCGGCGAGTTCTACCGCCAGCTCGAATGGACCGGCCTGCAGCGCCATATCAAGGTGCTAGGGCTGTTCCCGCGCATCCATTACCGGGACGGCAAGCCGCGTTACCTCGACGACCTGCCGCGCTTCCTCGCCTACGCGCGCAAGGTGGCGCAGCGCTACCGGCCGCTCGCGCCGTTCGCGAACCTGCTCGACGAGCTCGAGGGACAGTCGTCCGTCGAGGTCGGCTACACGTTCTGAACGCGGGGCCGCAGCCCGACAAGCCTTACCTCGCCCTACCCGTCATTACCCGTCATTACCCGACCTTATCCGCCCTTGCCCGACATGACCGCCGTGCTCGATACCGCGATGATCTTTGCCGCCGGACGCGGCGAACGGATGCGCCCGCTCACCGACCTGCGGCCCAAACCCCTGCTCGAGGTCGGCGGCAAGCCGCTGATCGTCTGGCAGATCGAAAGGCTGGCGGCGGCCGGCTTCGAGCGCATCGTGATCAACCATGCCTGGCTGGGCGAGCAGATCGAGGCCGCGCTCGGCGACGGCTCGCGCTGGGGCGTGCAGTTGCGTTACTCGCCCGAGGGCGAGGCGCTGGAGACGGCCGGCGGCATCGCCCAGGCGCTGCCGCTGCTGGCCGGCGAGGACGCGCCCGGCGGCGCGCGCTCGCCGGTGTTCGTGGCGGTCAGCGGCGACGTGTTCTGCGAATTCGACTACGCCTCGCTGCGCGAGCGCGCCGCCGCGATGGCCGCGCAAGCGACACCCGGCATGCACCTGGTGATGGTGCCGAACCCGCCCTTCCATCCCGCCGGCGATTTCGCGCTGGAAGACGACGGGCGGCTCGCGCTCGACGGCGCGGCGGCGCGCTTCACCTTCGGCAATATCGGCCTGTACGACCTGCGCATGTTCGCCGACCTGCCGCGCGGCACGCGCCGCGCGCTGACGCCCTACTACCGCGACACGATCGCGGCGGGGCATGCCAGCGGCGAGCTGTACGAGGGTATCTGGGAGAACGTCGGCACGCCGGCCCAACTCGGCGCGCTCGACGCCAGGCTGCGCGGCCGCCGGTAGGCACCGGCGGCGCCGGGCGCCCCGGCCCGGCGGCCGGCAGTTGGCCGGCG